>NZ_JAWDKB010000007.1 GCF_032714495.1 Methanorbis rubei
ATAGCAGAGAGGTTCCACCCGGACCCATTCCGAACCCGGCAGTTAAGCTCTCTTACGTCGGATACTGTACTGAGATACGCGAGTTCTCGGGAACTATTCAACGCTGCACCCCCTTCCTTTTGATTGATTGTTTTGTAATGTTTTTTTGAAGAGCGGGGAGCTTTTGTGAATTTTGTTTGAAATGAAACGCGAATAGCGCGAATCGCATGCCTTCGGCCTGCTCACCGCTTCTCGGAATAAAAATTTTCAGGATAGTATTCAAGGATTATTTTTTGGATGCATCTGGTTATTCAAAAATATGCTGATAATTTTCTTTATCTTTTGAAAAATCGCCATTGGCGATTTTTTATTCGCGTTTCACTCCAAACAACAAAAGTCTCGTCGACCATGACCCAAGCATCTGCTCCGGTGTTCGGCATGGTTGTCGGGCTGTTCGCAGCTGGTCTGCTGATCAGAAGGCGACTCTCGTAAGAGAGTAACCACTCTTCTTTTTTCTGCTCAGGACTTGGTGTCAAGTCTGGGTAAAACCGCGCACGAACCTCGCAGACCCAATGGCTCGGTTGTATTTCATGCGAATTTGAAAATACGTTTCGAGAGTTTTTTGATCAGTAATTTATGGCGAATATGTGGTTTTTGATCAATTCTGATCAGCAATCTCTCGAAAAAGAATCTGCGAGAGGTCTTCAATCCGGATTTTATGGTCATACATTAGGTCTGCTTGAAAATAAAGCTCAGAATGAGTAGAACGGAATAATTATTCTCGCGAATAACCCGGGCAAGTTTTATTTTCTCTCAAAAACCACGTACAAATGTCTTAGGATTACATGACCTGATTTTGAGAAACTCTGCTGTTTCTGCAAGCTCATCTCTCCTGAGGAGGAATCACATGCTTTTACGAACATGCGGGACACAATGTCCCAAAACCGAGGCAGGAGAACTTGGACGCGGTGGTGTACTCGCGGTCAAAGCTCCTGAACGAAGAGAAGACCCAGACCGCACTATGGCTGCGGCTGCCGCTTCTGAAGGAAAAAATACTACAAAATATCTCTGGCTTGCAACTACCTCTCTTTTACTAATATTCTTGCTGATGGCGGGAGCTGTCAGTGCAGAAGGATGGAATGTCGTTACAACAGCAGAAGAACTGCGATCCAATCTCACTGTCGGCAACAATGTAACACTTGGCGACTCTTTCACCGATGCAGGCACATCCTCACTGATCATTGAAAATGCAAATCCTGTACTTGATCTGAACGGCAAGACGCTCACTTTTTCGGGAATTACAAATAGTGCACTTGTCATCGGCAATGATACCGCAAACAAAAAAGGATCACTCACCATTCAGGACTCACTCGGAAATGGTGGAATAAAAGTACCAAATGGATACTTATTTTTCGTGCGAAACGCCAGCACTCTCACCCTGAACGCAGGTTCGTTTGAGGCAAAATATTTTGTTGTCTCCACAAATGCCAACGGAGAGTGGAATGACCCAACCATCACCATCGGCCAGGATGTGACCCTCACCACACCAGACACAGCGATCTATATCCCTGCACAAGGGAGCAACGTGACCATTACCGGTGCGAAAATCAACGGAGGTCTTGGTGGAGTATGCGTCGCATCCGGTAATGTTACCATCACCGATACCGAGATCACTGTTTCGGGTCAGAGTAGCCCGCGATGGAACGACGTAGACGGATCTGCAGATGACGGATCGGCTGTTGTAGTGCAGAAAAAGAGTGCTGCATACAAAGGTGATGTCAATCTGAAACTTCTGGGCAACACCGTCGTCGACGGTCCCACCGCAGATGCACTGCATAATTACATCCGCAAAAATCCTGATGATCCAGGAAAAACCACCGTAACTATTGCAGATACTGTTCGGTTCAACGGAGCACTCAGAAGCTATCAGTATGGTACCGCCACAAGTGATATCGGCGGCATATTCCAGAATGAAAGCGGCGAAATTCTTCTCTATCCCGGTTTAAGTCAGGATGGTGTTGCATGGGGCGGTGACGCCGTCAATGGCTGGACGCTTACCATCTCCAAATCCGGCAGTTACAAACTGATGGAGAGTTTCGATTACGCTCCCTACACGAGTGCCAACCGGCTTTCTATCACCAATGACGTAACCCTCGATCTGAATGGTCACACCATCACCGCTCAGAGAGCCTCATCTGCTGGTGATACCGCATTCATCAGTGTGAGCGAGAAAACGCTGACCATCAACGGAAACGGAGGTGGAATTTCCACCTCAGGTACAAGTTCTGACGGTTTCAAGTCATGTCTCTTCCTTGCTGGAAAGAACAGCACATTAACGATAAACTCTGGAACATTCTCCAGCAACGGAATTGTCATCTCTGAGAACGGAGCTGTAAGCCCGAGTTATGCAAACCCAACCATCATCCTCAACGGCGGAACTTTCACCTCATCGAACTCTACGGCGGTTTACATGACTGCGGATGACGGCACGCTTACCGTTGCAGACGGAGTTGCCATCACCGGCAAGACTGCGGGTATTGAGATACGCTCAGGCAAGGCAGAAATCACCGGCGGCAAAATTCATGCAACCGGCAGTAACAATTATCCGCCCTTATCAGCGGTTCCTGCAAACCCAATCAGTGACGGCTCGGCTATTGTTCTCGTTTCAAAACCGGATGCATACACAGCAGATATTGAGTTGACGGTTGGTGGAACCAGCACAGAGCTCATCAGCACGAATGGTGCAGCGATCCGCAACTATGTCCGCAATGGGGATGGAAAGGGCGGTATCAAAGCCTCTAACGATACGATCAACGTGATCGTTTCAGATACCGCGAAGCTTTCCGGAAAGACAGCAGTGATCGAGAACACTCATTACTCCGGCGATACAACTCCTGTCGTCGGCACCTTCAACCTCAACGGCGGTTACTACAAATGTACTGATGCTGCCGCGGGAGTTCTGCTGAAAGATGTTACTCCCACGTATCTGGCGAATCACATTATGAGCGATACTCCGGTCATGGACGGCTATTACGGCATCATCTCAGTCGAACCGATACATTCGCCGGGCGGAACGGTTAATGATGCCTGCGGCTGCATCGATGTCAGTGCGGGGGACATAGAACTGATTGGAAACACAGTAAACATCACCGTTCCCGAGATATCTGGTGTGGTTGCCGTAAACTTCACATTGACCTATCCGGGCGGGGTAGAGGTATATGGAAACCAGATTCAGCCAAATGTCTCCGGCGAGATCCCCAAAGTAGAGATGATCTATTCTCCGGTTTCACTGAGGGTTTTCGAAGTTGGTCGGTTTTATCTGACAGTTGAAGGAAATCCAACCGGAGCAGAAAATCTCTCCAGACTTCTGAACGGGACTGCAATTCCGTTTATCTCAACCGAAATAAACGATGAGGCGAGAGACAAACTTCCCACTACAGCTGTCTACATCGGCATGGTTACGGTGGATTACACCAACTACAGCAGATATGTTGGCACTCCAACCCTGCTGATGACGTTTGGCATTCTGGATGTCGGCGAGTTTGAGGGCATGGATTACCGGAAAATATTTGTTTTCCATGTTGACAAGGACGGTAAGGTAACGAAGATACCCACAACTCAGAGTTATCATGGCAATGATTGGTACACGTTCACCGCCACTTTCACCGATGCATCTCCACTGATTCTTGCCTATGATCCGAGCGGCGGCCCGGGCCCGGTTCCCCCGGGGCCTTCAGATTCTTCTGACGGCAACATGGAAAACGCGTTCCGTGTCCTCTTCGATTCCAAAGGCGGCAGTTTTGTACAACCGGCAACGTATCTTTCCTACGGTGACCGCGTTCCAAAGCCCAGTGAACCAACTAAAGATGGTTACACTTTCTCAGGCTGGCACAAGGATGAGGCATGCACGATTCTCTGGATCTTCAGCGAGGATGCAATTCCTGGCGACATGACGCTGTATGCGAAGTGGATCAGCACCGCAACTCCAGTTGTAACCCCGTCAGTAGAACCGACAACAGAGCCTCCGGTACCAACCATGCAGCCCACCGCCGCACCAACAATTACGGACGTCACCATCTCACCGCCGATTGAGATTGATGACGACAGCAAATCTGGTACCGAAAATAACGGGGTGTTCTTCATTATCCTCCTACTGTTGCTGCTGTTCCTCCTGTTCCTGATCTATCTCCTCCGCCACACCGTAATCTTCCTTGTTCATACAGCGGAAGGTATCGAAAAGTATCGCATCAGAATCTGGCATGGGAAAAAAATCGATCCGAAAAAACTACCCGAACTTCTCAGAACAGCCGACTGGTATCTCGACAAAGAACACAGTAACCGCTGGGACATGAAAGAAGATCGTGTCACCCGAAATATCACGCTCTATCACTAAGAGCGCTGTATAATATCCGACAGATTCACACTGATCCCCTATGTGCGATCCGTGTGAATCTCTTCGTTTGGATTACTGATCGATGTGCACTCTTGTCGTCTTCTGGGCATATGTCGGTAAATATCTTCAGAAAACCCTCAAAAATCACTGCTGGCGTTGTTTCATTTGCGTTATTTACGCGAAACTGCGAAGCTGCGAAGCAGTGAACACGGCGGAATGGTATGTGATTACGACCCTGCTTGCAGGGGAACCAAGCAAGCCATAGGTATGCGAGTGAATCCGAGCCGGGTTGATTCTGTGGGCTGCTCCGCCCATTACGGGCGGAAGCCGTCCCACATTAGAATCGAAGCGGGGAGGGAGGCTCCTGCTCCGGTGTTCGGTGTGGTTATTGGGCTGTTCGCGGCTGGTGTACTGATGAGAAGGAGGTCTCCATAAGACGAAAAACCGTCTTCGGGGTGCGAGAGAAAAACAACTTCTCTTTTCCACTCCGCAAGATTATTTAAGCAACGGATGATATTACATTGAGAGTACATTTGGTCTCATGGTGAGGCCACTCGTCACTGCCAAACCGAACTCAAAGGCTGCCTGAGGCAGTACTGGCGGCCATAGATAATTCTGCGCAAAATATGATGATCCAGATACTTTTCATGTAATTCCTATCTGGAAATGGGTACACACATATGCCCGCCATCAAAACAGCACACTGCGCGGGATTATCTGCCGATACCGGTAAAAAACAATTTTTTTTTGAATAGGACTTACGCGGTGATGAGTTTCATTGTTTGGGATTTTTCTGTAGGTGGTCTCGCTTGAAGTAACCACGTATCGCATGCCTTTGGCCTGCGATACGTGGTTGCCCCAAATAAAATCAAGGACAAAGAATCCCTTTTTTTCTTATGTTATTTCATACCGCGTAAGTCCTATTGATATAAAACCGCTTATTGATGCGAATCTGTAATCTGTTGATTGTTCTGTCTTTTTCCCTAAATTTTCTCACTTCTGTCGAAAAACGCCCGCGAACTCGCATTGATTACTGATCACAACTAATACTCTTCTGTTGCAAAGCGGCCGCTCCTGTAACACCAAAAACTCCACACAAAAAACAAAAGGAAACAACTGAAATGCCACTCGACTTCACCCCCACCTCTATTCAGAAAGCCGCAAAACGCGTCTTCACGGTGCCCATCACCAATGCCGCCGCGTTTGATGCAAACATCGCCGCACTCAAAGACGAGACCAATCCTCTCGGCACAATCGCAGGCGGCATCACCACCACCGAAGCGTACTACAAAGCAACGATCGCCTACCTCAACCCGCTTGGGAAAGTTCTCGGCACCATTGTTGTCACCGCCCCGACCCGTGATACCTATGACAGCGTGATCGCAGATATTCTTGCAGACACTGCCATCAGCACTGCGTTTGGTGAGAACACCATCGCCGACCGCAACAATACCAAAGATAACTGGTACGTCAAACTCAGACTCCGCGACCCGACCGGCGAGACCTATTACCTCGCCTTCAACAGAGGGGAGCTTAAGATCAGCTCTTACGGAGATGATGCCATCCTCGCCAGAGCCGAGGCATGGGCGGATACAATCACCAACCTAAACTAACCGCCCCGCTTCAATTCTAATATGGGACTGCGGGCCTTTGGCCCGCAGCCCCATAGAATTAAACCGGCTCGGCATCTCTCGTCCCTTCGGGACTCGGTCTCACGGTTGATTGAGATTATTTGAAAACTGACTACACAACGAAACGGAGAAACAATCATGGACACCATCACCACCATCCTCATCATCGGCATTGCTGCCCAAGGCATTACCGGCGCTGTCCTCATCCTCGCAGGACCCATTTACGCCTGGAACGACCGGTGGCTTGACAGAACTCATCGGACAACTGCTGATGAAAATCGGGAGTAAAATCTCGATCTATTTTTTTAAAATTCGTTTTTCCTGCTTAACCGTGAGAACGAGTCCCGAAGGGACGAGAGATGCCGAGCCGGTTTGATTCTGTGGGCTGTGCCGCCCGTTACGGGCGGAAACAGCTCACATTAGAATCAGAGCGGGGCGGGTGGCTTGACAGAACTCATCGGGCAACTGCTGATGAAGATCGGGAGTAAAATCCCAACCTTATTTTTTGCGCGAACCGCTCAGTCCAATATCACATATCAATTCTGCAAACAACTCCCCTTCCTCCCTCTCCCGAAATCCTCCTCATCCACATTGCCCCTCGTTCTCTCATCAGGTACGTCATAGGGAATTTCCTGAAATTTCATTTCATTTTGAAAACCAACCTCATATAACTGAGAAAAAAATTGTAGTTAAAGCTACCCTTTTAATCTCTACAGACCAACGATAAGATATGAAACGCACAGGACTTGTGTTACTCGCCCTCATACTCGTAGGCGGACTCGTCTTTGCAGCAGGCTGCATAACAGCCCCTGCATCTCAGTCCCCTGAGGGCAAATGGATCCTCACCGATTTCGGATCCAACGCGACCCCAGACCACCCGATGGGTGTCATCGACCTTCAGATAGCTGGCACCAACGTCTCCGGCAACAGCGGCGTAAACCAGTACTTCGGCACTGCCACCATCGACGCAGCCAACGGAAAAATCAGCTTCGTCACGCTCGGCACCACCAGAATGGCAGGATCCGAAGAGATGATGGCACAGGAACAGGCATACCTTGCAGCCCTTGCCAACGTTACCGGTTACAAAGTTGCTGACGGCAACCTCATCCTGACCGACTCTGCTGGCGCAGTTCTTCTCACGTTCGCAGCAATGCCTGCCGTAACCCTTGACAAAACCTCATGGATTCTTGCCGACGACAAAAACGTCACCCTTGAGTTCGCCAACGGCATATTCAACGGCAACGCTCCGGTCAACTTCTACTCAGGCGCATGGTATGTCACCGGAACCAACGGCATCCAGTTCGGCAACGTCATCTCCACACTGATGGCAGGGCCGACAGACGCAATGAACGCAGAGTCTGCCTACTTCAAAGCGCTCGCCAACACAACCAGCTACAAAATCACTAACGGAAACCTCGTCCTCATGGACGCCTCCGGCAGCACTCTCCTGACCTTCAGGGAAAATATTGTCGAAATTGGCATCACCATCACCGGCAGCTGGACGCTCTCCACCGACAAAAACGTAACCATCGACTTCGACACATTCGGCGAGGTCAGCGGCAAAGCTCCGGTTAACTCTTACTTCGGCAACGTAACCATCACCGGCACCACCATCAGCTTCGGCCCGATCGGTTCCACCAAGATGGCAGGACCTGAAGTCGCGATGAACGCTGAGTCCGCATACTTCGCAGCTCTTGCGAACGCCACCGGTTACAAGTACGGTTCAACCACCCTTGACCTGCTTGACGCCGACGGCAACACCATCCTGACCTTTGTCAGACCGGTCAACGCAGGCCCTATCTCTGCAAAAGCCCTGCCCGGCATGGAAAAACACGGGCTCGTGAACGAGTGGCTCCTTGCTGACGACAACGCTGTTACCCTCACCTTCACGTCCGAAGGCACCTTCAACGGACATGCTCCGGTCAACTCCTACTCCGGCAGCTACACCGAGACCCCTGACAGCCTTATCCTCAGCGATGTTATCACCACCCTTATGGCAGGGCCGGAAGCTGCGATGAATGCTGAGTCTGCATATTATGCGGCTCTCGGCAAAGTTGCTGACTACAGAGTCGTTGACGGCAGACTCTACCTCAACGATGCGGCAGGAAATACTCTGCTGACGTTTGTGTGAATATCATATCCCCAAACACACCAAACCAATTTTTTTCTTTTTTGTGGTTTTGTCTATTAATTCCTGCTTCCCACTATTCGCACGCCGTTCCGTCGTGCTCACTGCTTCGCAGCTTCACAGAAAAAAACATCACAGAGAGGCGTGAACATCACTGAATCCGAAACAATTCATTTCTGTGACGTTCACGTTTGCTCCGTGATGTTTTCTGCGATGTTCAGTGTGTTCCGTTTTTCCGTGGGCGGAGCAGGCAAAGCCGAAAAAAAGTATGAATTCAGTTCTGCCGTCTTCGGATCAGAATAACCCCGATCAGAATCACAACCCCGATCACCAGAACAACATAAGGATCGATGGTGAACAGTTCTGTTGTTGGCAGGAAGCTGTAGAGCAGAAGAAATCCTGCAAGCACAACAACCACTCCGCCGTAGCCGAGAATCCGGTTTCTCCATACATGTTCTCCCGGCAGTCCCCAGACAACTCGGGAAAGAAACCACATAACCGCGGTCCCGCAGACAATACCAAACAGAATCGATACAAAGAATGCCGGAGTTACCATCATCGCCGTTCCGGGCAGCGTGCCGTTCAGAAAAATTGTTGCTATCAGCAGCGCGATTCCGGTGTAGAGCAGAAGTTCGACAACATCCAGAACCTTGGTCAGCGGGGTCTTTTTTCTACCGTTTGCGATCAGCTCGTTGCAGAACAGGGTGTAATCCTCACCGATTACCTCTGCAAACGAATCATTTCGCTCCTGCGCCTCAAGTGCCATGCCGGTCAGATCCTTTCGAATGGTCTCCACCTCAAGGTCTGTTAAGGCAGACGCGGTCAGGTAAAAATACATTCGCGTGATCAGACTGCTGTTCTCTCTTGTCAGTTCTTTTTCCAGTGCATTGTTTTCTTTTCTGAGTTGTGATAATTTTGACATGTTATTTTTCCTCGGTAAGTATGCGGCCTGTGGCCTGCGAAATCTCCTGCCAGGCAAGAACAAACTCTGCCGCAGTTTCACTGCCGGTTTTGGTGAGATGATAGTATTTTCTGCTCGGACCAAGGGGCGAAATCCGGTACTCGGACTCGATGAGATTTTTTTTCTCAAGCCGCACCAGAAGAGGATAAATGGTTCCCTCCCTGACGTCAGTAAATCCGTAATGGATCAGTTTCTCCATAATCTCGTACCCGTAGGTGGTTTCATGGCCGATGATCTTCAGAATGCATCCTTCAAGCGTTCCTTTCATCAGCTGCGTTTTGTCAAACATTGTTCTTCTGCCTATTGTGTATTGCAAGCTACTTTGTAATACAAAGTAGTGATCAGAAATAGGAAGTAAGATCCTAAATACGTTGTGGTTACTGAGGTGTTGCCAATAAATTCGTTTATTACTAGCTAACATTCATCGTAGCTCCGCCCACGGAAAAACAGAACACACGGAAACTTCACCGAAAAAAACATCACAGAGAGGCGTGAACATCACGGCAATGAATTTTTTTCGGATTCTGTGATGTTCACGTCTGCTCCGTGATGTTTTTCTGAGATATTCAGTGTGTTCCGTTTTTCCGTGGGCGGAGCAGTGAGCAGGCCGAGAGCATGCGAATCGTGGGCGAAGCAGGCAAAGCCACAAAAAAATAAAAAAAAAATTATTCGGTATGAGCGCAGTAATGCCCTGCAATGAACTCGCGGATCAGGTGCGCCGCAACAACCGCGGTCTGGCCGGAATCGTTTGGCAGAACCTCAACATAATCAAAACCAACCGCATTCTTCGCAAATCGTCTGATCACTGACCGCACGTCCACCGGCGTCAGCCCGAACGGCTCAGGCGTTCCAAGGCCCGGCGTCATACAGCAGTCGATGGCGTCTGCATCTATTGAAAGATACACCGAATCCTCGCCGATCATCTGCCCGACCTCATCCAGAACCGACCGCATTCCGCGTTCGAGCACATCATCAGCCGTGTAGAGATGGAATCTCTCGCGTGCCTCGGCAAACTCATCCCGTGTCCCGCTCCGGGGACCAATGATCACAATGTTTTCCACGTTTTCAGAAACTCGCGCCGTAACACAGTCATGATTAAACCGGGACCCGCGGAACTCCTCAAGCATATCCAGATGCGCATCGCAGACAACATACCACTTCGGCGCAACCGCCCGCACCGCGCCGATGGTGAGCGAGTGCTCGCCGCCGATCATAACCGGAATCTTCTCATCCTTCAGCAGATCAGAGACCGCGTCCTCCACTTGTCCGCAGACAAGGTCGGGAACGCAGTCGCAGTACATATCCCCCATATCATGGAACAAAATCTCCGGCATCTCCACATCATGGAACGGCAGATAAGTCTCCACATTGTATGATGCTGCCCGAATTGCGAGCGGTGCATCACGTGCCCCGGCTTTAAACGTCGTAGTTGCATCAAACGGAACGCCAAAGATCACATACCGGGCGTCCTGATACGTAGCGTCTGCATCTGCGAAAAGAGTGTTGGAAAAAGACTGCATGGGTGGTATTGTGCAGTCTTATCGGTCAAGCTTGCGCTTGCCAAGGGATTCGATGTAAGGAACTTCCTGAGCCGGCTGGAAGGTTGCGACAATTTCATCATCGACAACAAGCTCGAAGTTGTTGAAGTCTTTCATATCCATGAACGTCACAACGTTTCCTGCGATCGTTAAAATCTGGCCGGTCTTGCGCTCCACGATGGGTGCGTAAACGGTCGAGGACGTCGGGGAAACGACTGAGCGTTTCTGTCCGTCAAAGAGACCGACAACGTCGAGTCTTGCTTTTGCTGCTCCATGCTTTCCCGGCTTGGAGATAGAGATGCTCTGAATCTTGCACGGCTCGTCGTCAACAACAACGTAGCGGCCTTCCTTGAGCTTGCCAACTTCTGTCTGTTCCTTCATAATTAACTCTGACTAATTATGCGAGGTAATTGCTTATGAGTGTTCCGACACTGATTGCTGGAAAGCTGATATTCATGCTCGTTGGTGATGTGTGGGGGATGTGTGGAGGAAAAAACGCGAATAGCGCGAATAGCGCGAATAAAAAATCGCCAATGGCGATTTTTCAAAAGATAATTTGTATTTTTCACCGATTGATATGCAGAAAAATAAGTAATCTTGATGAAATTCTAAAAATCGCCTTTGGCGATTTTTTATTCGCGTTCTTCGCGTTTCAGATATCTGTTTCACCCACCGCTGATTTCATGAGGGTGCCGCACTAATACCAATATATCTATGGTAACGCCGTTTCAGTTTCTGTCTGCATGCGATGAAGTGGGAACAATCATGTCCAAAGAGCTTGCTCCGCTGATTGGGACTGCCTACGGCGGCGAAGAACTTTGTATCGGCGCTGACAACACACCGACCGAGCGCATCGATCAGATTGCCGAGGATATTGTGTTCACGTACTTTCGGGAGAAGAAGATCTGTTGTTCGCTTCTTTCCGAGGAGGCCGGGATGGTGGATATCGGCGGTGAATCAGGAATTGCATATCTTGATCCGGTTGACGGCACGTTTAATGCGGTCGCCGGCATTCCGTTTTATGCTCTCTCTATCGCCTTATCCGACGGCGAGAAGATGATCGCAGGGTATGTGATGAATCTCTCGAACGGCGAGCGGTTCACCGCAATTCGTGGAGAGGGTGCGTATCTGAACGGCGAGCCGATTCAGGTATCAACGGAAACCATGCTGGATCACTCTGCGATGAGCGTGTATGCAAAAAAATTTGACATGACCCGGATGATGGAACTTGGCCACAAGATCCGGCGCTGGCGGCTACTTGGAGCATCTGCTCTTGAGCTGTGTTATGTTGCCTGCGGGAGGCTTGACGGGTTTGTGGATATGCGCAACACGCTTCGGGTGACTGATGCTGCGGCAGGTATTTTGATTTGTCAGGAGGCAGGCGGCCGCGTGTCTCTGCCGGACGGGAGTCCGGTGGTGTTTGCTGATAATGTTGTTTCAGGAACCTGTCTTGTTGCGACGAACCGCGTGATTCACCGAAAGGTGATTGAGTATCTGAGGTCATGATGAAGGTCTGTGTTGTTTCCAGGATTGATCTCAAGGAACCAATCGAAAATGCCCAGTCGCTTGGGTGGATGCTGCTTGACAGCGGGCACGAGGTGGTGTATGAGGATTCGGTGGCGTCAGAACTTGGATACGAGGGAGTCTCTCTTTCCTCTCCTGATTTTTCTGCGGATCTTGTTGTGGTGCTTGGGGGTGATGGCAGTGTGCTTCGGGTGGTGCGGATGCTGGCCCGCCAGATTCCGGTCGTCGGGGTGAATCAGGGTAGGGTTGGTTTTCTTACGGATCTTGAGCGGGAGCATGCATGCGCTGTTCTTTCAAATCTTACGCTGCCGCTTGCGGTTGAGCCGCGCATGCGTCTTTCTATTGAGCAGGACGGGAAGCTGCTTGGTTCAGCTTTGAATGAGGCTGTTGTGGTGACGTCGCGGCCTGCGAAGATGCTTCAGTTCGCGACGTTTGTTAACGGAAGTAAGGTTGGCGAGTTTCGTGCGGACGGTCTGATTATTGGAACGCCTACGGGCTCAACCGCGTATGCGATGAGTGCGGGCGGCCCTATTGTGGATCCTTTGATTGAGGCGTTTGTGCTGGTGCCGCTTGCTCCGTATATGCTGTCTTCGCGTCCGTATCTGATCTCGTCGCAGAGTGAGATTGAGGTGCGGCTGGTGAGCAGTAAGCCTGCGCAGCTGGTTCTTGACGGGCAGATGCAGATTGATTTGGGCGAGGAGGCGACGCTTGTGGTGCGCAAGTCGCTTGAGCCTGCGCTGTTTCTGAATGTTGGCCGGAGTTTCTTTGAGAAGGTTGAGCAGAAGCTCCGCCTTCTCTGATTTTTTTTTGGTTGTGGGTGTGTTTGTATATTCGTATGGGGTTTATTGCGGGTGCTCGCTCGTTTTTTTTTGTCCTTGGTTTTGCTTGGAGCAACCACGGAATGCACTGAAATTTCACGGAGCTTCACGGAAAAAATGCACGGAGAACGCCTGCGGCGCCGGAATGCACGGAACATAAATACCCTTAGATTCTTCCGTGCATTCCGGCGCCGCAGGCGTTCTCCGTGCATTTTTGCGAAGCAATGAGCAGGCCAAAGGCATGCGATTTCATTTTTTCCGTGAAGCTCTGTGTTCTCCGTGCATTCCGTGGTTATTCTGATAGAAAATCACTGTCCCCCCTAACGAACACCCCAAGAAAATGAGGAATGATTATATAACAGTCCCGCCTATGTTCATGCATGGAAGGAATGAAATCAAACCCTGATTTCGCAGCGATTTCCGCTGTTCTCAAGGATAATCTGGATCTTACCGGCTCACCGGTCGCGGTCAGGATCGCGACCTCGCCTGATCAGATTCCGTCAAACATCAAAGAAATCGAAGAGACCGTCCGTCACTGTAAAATGATCTCCCTCGCCCGCGAAGGCCAGGTGTTCTACGCAACTGATGCCAAGCATCAGTGCGGCGGCGGCGCATGGGCGCTGGGATTCCGCAGCAAAAGCGAGTCTCTGAGAACCGGCGAGCATTATTTCCGTCTCGGCAAGTACGAATCCATCTCTTCGAGCCGCAGAACCATGGAAAGCGTTCCAAATCTTCCGCAGGAAACCTATGCAACCATCTATGCTCCGCTGGAAAAAGCAGAGTTCGCTCCAAACGTTGTGTTGATCTTTGCCAAACCCAAAGCAATGCTCAAACTTGCCCAGACTGTGCTCTTCCGGCTCGGCGGCAGAATTTATCCGCAGTTCTCCGGCATCCAGTCCGTGTGTTCTGATGCAACAGCTTACCCTCTCCTCAGCGGAAAACCCAACTTCTCCCTCGGATGCGACGGCTCGCGCAAGTTCTCGGGCATCGCTGACGAAGAGATGGTCGCCGGACTGCCGGTGGAAATTCTCGCAGAAATTGCTGAGAGTCTTGCAACTGTGGTGAACGCCGCAGGCTCGAAAAAATAACTCTTTTTTACAATCCGGCTTTGCCCATAAATTCGTTTATTGGTGAACACTGTTCGGCATTATTTGTTGTTCCGCCCACGGAAAAACGGAACACATGCCTTCGGCCTGCTTACTGTTTCGCAGGAACACACGGAAATCTCACAGAAAAACATCACGGAAATGAAATGTTTTCGGATTCCGTGATGTTTTTTTTTCTATGTGTTCTGTGTGCTCTGTGCATTCCCGCGAAGCTGCGAAGCAGTGAGCACGACGGAACGGCGTGCGAAGCGGGGAGCAGGCCGTAGGCATGTGAATCGTGTTTACTCCAAGTGAGGCCAAGGACAGAAAAATCTCAGGACGATGAAATTCATCACCGCGTAACTCCTATTTTCAGCAAAAAAAGAAAAATCAGGCTCCCCGCTTGAGCGAGTAAACCTCATACACCATCATCAGCGCAAGAATCACGACCCCTGCAACAAAGAAAACGGTCACCGCATCATGAATCCAGAGCGGTATTGCAGAGTTCGCCGCGTCAGTCATCATCTCTGTCGGCGATGCTGTAAGCAGAGTCGGCTGACCGACGTCCATTACTACTGCCCCGCTCTTGGCAACCATAGGCAGTCCTCCGTGAGGTGGTGCCGGCTGAATAAAGCCGAGAAGTGTTGACGGAATCGCCAGCCCCAGAGCACAGATAATTGCCAGCGCTCCTGCGGCAACACCATAACGTTCCACAATTCCCCGAACATCCACCTTCTTCTTCGGAGCAATAATTACTACCTGATCCTTTACCGCATAGATCTTCATCTCGCGGCCTTTTGCGCTCCAGCGGGTATCCGTGACCTCAATCAGACCTGCCGACAGCATATTTTCCAGATGATATTTTACGGTCGTCAAAGGAAGGCTGCTTCGCTCTGCCAAAGCTGTTGCACTCATCGGGCAATCGGAAAGGGCATTGAACAGATCTGCTGAAGTCGGGGAAGACATAGCTTTTGCAATCTTCTGCGCCTCAGACGAACCCTGTTCAACAACCACAACATTCTCGTCTGTCACCGTTATCACGACCTGTATAGACTTACCTCAAGATTGGACGCAAAATTATAAAACCTTCTGGTAAACTTCGAATACATTGGTAGTCAAGAAAAATTTCAGGGATTGGTCGCATTTCAGCCCACGGAAAACACGGAACGCAGGCCGAAGGCATGCGTTCCGTTTTTCCGTGGGAGGCAGAACTCAAGACCCTCCACTGAAAAATCTCAAAAAAAAATTATCTGGTTGTTACAACCGGTCCTTCTTCAGAAACAATAATCGTATGCTCAAACTGGGCAACAAAACTCCCCGGCGTGTCTGATAAGCAGTGATACACATACATATTTCCCTGTCGAAGAAGCGACGGCAGTGCAAGGTCAGCCTTTGGCACATTCAGCCATCTGCGGGAGAACGGCAGGCCCTGCATAACCTCGGCACGCTTCATAATCTTTCGCGCAGTTGGCGACCGCACGGACCCGTCTGCTACCACCTGATAAATTTCCGCCCTTGGTGTCTCATGCACCATGCCGGTCCCGGTCGTTGCGAAGGGCTCTATTGCCACAACATTACCCTCGCGCAGAACTGCTGAGCCGAACATGCCGGTGTTTGGAATTGAGGGGCCGTGATGCAGATCATATCTCGCCACACCATGACCGGTCAGATTCAAAATCGGCTTGAACCCGTACGAAGTAATCGCTGCTTCCACTGCCGCACCAATCTCGCTCACCACAACTTCGGGCATCACAACGTTGATAGCTGCTTCGAGCGCTGCCTGCGCAGCCTCGCACAGCTTCCCGTGATCGCCGCCAAGATCCACCGTCATCGCCGTATCTGCAATATATCCATCGATGTGGGTACCAATATCCAGCTTCACCAGATCGCCTTCGATGAAGGTTCGCTCATCGACAGGCGACGGCGAGTCATGGGCCGCAACCTCGTTTAAGGAAATATTTGGCGGAAACGACAGCATCGCACCCGCTGACTCGATTTGTTCAACAACCATATCAAAAATATCGCCCATCAGAACCCCGGGTTTTATCTCTGCTGCACAGCTGTGCAGCACCTGCTTTGCAACTCTCCCTGCTTCCAGATAGTTGTCCAGCTCGGCATCATTCATACTATTAATTGTTCGTCGAAGTTAGTAAACCTGTCAAATCCGTTCTCTGTAATTACCCCCATATCCTCAAGCCGTACTCCCCCCACACCCGGGTAGTAGAGGCCTGGTTCGATGGTTACAACGTTTCCCGGCTCAAGAATGCCGCCCGCAAGTGACAACGATGGCCCTTCATGAATCTCAAGACCCACGCCGTGTCCGAGGCTGTGAATAAATCCTGACGAGCCTGCGGTTACATATCCTCTCTCGGCAAAAAAGTCCACCACTGCCTTGTGCACATCTGCTCCCGAAATTCCGGGAGCAAGCATCTCTGCTGCCAGCTCTTTTGCTTCATGCACGACCGCATACATCTGCACAATCTCTTCACGCGGGGCACCTTTTGAAATCGTTCTTGCCATGTCGGCAAAGTATCCGTTTGCCAGACTGCGGGGAAACACATCCATAACAATCGGTTGGTTTGCATACAGCTGCCCGGTTCCCAGGCAGTGCGGCATTGCCGTGTCGGTCCCGCACGAGATGATGGTGTCGCGCTCCTCGCACTTCCAGGGACGAAGGGATGCTGCAATCACATCCCTGACCTTCTCCGAAGTCACGGGCTCATCCTCAAATATCAGTCCTTTGTCCTCTCCGACCTCTGACTTTCTGATAAGATCCACCGCACAGCGGGTGGCCTCTTCGTTTCTTTTCTGCACTTCGCGTATCAGTGCGATTTCATCTGAGGACTTCACCGTCCGCATTCCTGCAACCGTTCCCCGGTCAACGATAACGTCTGCAACACTCATCAGGGTCTGGGCAAAACCCACCGGCATGGAGGAGGGGACAAGGAGTTTTTTTCCGGCAAAGTTTCCGATCATGTGTGCGGTTGCAACTTCTGCATCCTGATACTCTTTCAGGAGATCAGGGAGTCCTGCCGCGCTCCTTGTTACCACGTTGCATGTTGTCTCTCTGCGCGCACGCAGTTCCTCCATCGATGAAACAATTACTGTTCCCTCTCCTTCTTTCGAATAAATGTAGATGTAGGGGTCCGATGTCAAAAATCCTGCCAAATATCGCATGTCTGCGTTTTCCGACGAGTCATAGACGACGTATGCATCACAGTTTTTTTCGGTTAGGGCATCTGCCAGATCTCTCATAGTTCATCTACAGATCTGTTGTAGAGAGATGTAGTATTTATTGCTCGGACACCGATGTACATACTAATGGACGATAAAGAACAGATGATGTTTAAGGGGAAATTTACTATCCTCGTTGTTCTCCTCAACGTCATCATCTTCTCCGCTGCTGTTGCTGTCTGCGTGTGGGCAATAATTGATGACAGTTACTGGTTCAAACTGCCGGTTGTTGTCGCTGCCGCTCTCATTTGCGCTGTATCTGTTCTAATTTTTGTTCCCCGCTACAAAGCAACCAGAGCATGGCTGCAAGTTCACGGAACAACCAAAGAGGAACGGCTTGCCATCGCAAAGAAAGAGGACGACGAGTACCGTGCACGGATTCGCGCGGAACTGGAAGCCGAGATGCGAGAAGAAGAAAGCAAAGATAAACAGGATTGATGATATCATGCTGAGCAAAATCAAAGGAGAAGTGGAGCTGCTTGAGCGCCATCTGTCGGTTATGCGGGTTGTTGCCAGAACCGGACCGATTGGTATTATGAAACTCACCGAAGAACTCAGTCAGCCCCAGCATCGGATACGCTATTCTCTGCGGGTTCTTGAGCAGATGCAGTACATCAAGGCAACTCCTGCGGGCGCTGTTGCAACGCCGAAGGCATATGAGATGCTTGAACATTTTGATGAGGAGCTTGAGGGTCTGATTCGGCAGCTTGCGGTTCTTCATCAGGATAAAACCATCTCCAAATCATAATCTTTAATACAACAGGTTGCCTATGTATTTAGGCAAGACACGTGCGAAATACCTTCGTAATGTGTTCGATTGCCGCCATAACTCAGTTGGTAGAGTGGCTGGCTGTTAACCAGCATGTCACAGGTTCGAGTCCTGTTGGCGGCGCTTCTTTTGTTTTTCTGTTCAGTGTTTTTTTTCATGAAATATTTCTGTCTTTGTCATTCTGGTTTTGTCTGCGCCTGTTTCTCGTATCCATGACATTTTCTGACGAAGTGTATTCCTGTAGAACTACTGGGTTGTTGGAAGTGCTTCTGAAATTGGCATGAACTGCGAACTGTTCGGTGTGAAGCGGTGTTTTTCGCGGGCAATTTGCATATATTCAGAATTATTTGCCGAATGATCAACCGACGAACAGGTTTAAGTAGATGTATGTCGAATATAATGTGTTCTTCTGCAAGGGAACAAATTTCTTTCGGGAAGCAGATTCGTCTGCATTCCCATTTTCTGTATTATCTGCCAGTAGCATTGGGCCTGTAGCTTAGTGGTGGAGCGCCCGGCTCATAACCGGGTGGTCGTGGGTTCGAACCCCTCCGGGCCCATTTCTTGGGGATGTCTGTTGTATTTTTCTTTCTCCCGTTCAGTTGCGCATCCTACATCATTTTAACCGGTGAGCGACTCATTATATATGGGACTAGTCCGGGTGGCTTGGCGTCACCTGTAACCTGAAACAGCCAATATGCAGGGGACGAAGTTTGAGGACGGCTGTGGCAGTCCAACTGACGCGGCATATTCTGACGTTGATACCTCGTCCTGTGAGGTCAGCGGCGATGACGGGCACATCCGGAGGGATGTGCTCTCATCTCGTCGTGGGCACCGGTTCAGGCCCGGAAGGGAGCAGACCTACTGTGAACGCATGGCGCCCACGGGGTTGCGGGGCGGAGAAGGGGTATGTCAGAGAGGCTGGATGTGCGCTTTCAACCGATAACGTGTCCCATCTTTTACTTTTACGAGGCATTTCTTCATGGCAAAAGTGACTATCATTGGTGCAACCGGTCAGGTTGGTTCATACGCAGCCCATGCTGTATCGCAGTTTCCGCATGTTCAGGAAATGTGCCTCTACGGCAGACCTGGTAATGAGCAGTATCTTGACGGACTAGCGCATGATATGATGGACTCGTTTGCCGCACGAGGGACGAACACGAGAGTTACGTTTGGGACAAATCCCAAAGAGCTGCGTGGTTCTGACATTGTTGTTCTAACATCCGGGGTTCCAAGGAAACCTGATCAGTCCAGACTGGATCTTGCACTGGAAAATGCCAAGATTGTGCGCCACTTTGCTGAGCAGGTTGGCCGCATGGCACCTGATGCGATTCTTCTTGTGGTGACCAATCCGGTGGATATTATGACCTCCGTTGCCCTGAAATATTCGGGAATGATGCCGCACCGTGTGTTTGGTCTTGGCACGCATCTGGATTCAATGCGTCTGAAAGCATGCCTTGCCGAGTTCTTTAATGTGCATGTGAGTGAGGTTCACACCCGTATCATTGGCGAGCACGGCGATACGATGGTTCCCATGTGGTCGGCAACGACTGTCGGCGGTATTCAGATCGATAATATGATTGGTATTGCGAAGCTGCCGCGCGATGAGATGATTGAGCGGGTGAAAAACAGCGGCACGTATATTATCAAAGCAAAAGGTGCGACCGTTTTTGGTCCTGGTGATGCTGTTGCCACGCTTGTCCGAACGATTGTTGAGGATGAGAACCGCATGCTGACGGTTTCAACGCAGATCCGGCGCGAAATTTTCGGGCATGACGGCGTTTGCATCAGTGTTCCAACGAGAATCACTCGAGGGGGAGTGTTTCCTATCGGCGTTCGCTTGTCTCCGACCGAGGAAGCTATGTTCAGCACTTCGGTGAAGATGATTAAGGAGCTTACCGAGCGGATTTATGCTGCTCTTGATGCGGATTCTTCAGAGACCGCATAATAATTTTATATTCTGTTTTACGGGTATTTGCTCTACTTATTTGTTTACTGACAACTAACGTTAGTCGTAGCTCCGCCCATGGAACACATGCTTGTGGCCTGCTTACCGCTTCGCGGGAAAAGCGGAACTTACATGAAAGTACAATAAGCAGCCAAATTTGCAATGAAAAGAAAAAAAAAGTATTTAGAGCAGCCGGTTCAGAGATTCAATCTCTGCGCGATCGATGCCTGCAATGCCTGCAAACATGCCTTCGATCTTGTCGCCGGAGCCTTCCTCATCTTCTGCGATCACCATGAGCTTGATTGCGGAGAGGCCAAATCCAATTGGTTCCACTCTCATATCCTGAATGCCTGGGATCTTTGCCTTAATGTCGGCCTGAAGCTTTGCCATGTCAACTTCCGGGGATTCCGGCATGACTTTAATGATTACTGCGACTTCGCCCATATTATTCACTTATGGTCCCTGGAATCCGCATTTCGGACAGGTGTATTTTACGCTCTGCTTGCGGCAGTATGCGCAGCGGTAAATAACTTCTCCACAGTCCGGGCACTTAAATTCTGTTGCACCGCGCTCTGCGAGCGGGGCATTACATGACGTACATTTCGTAGCTGCCATTCGATCAAACTCTCTAAATTATTAGTTCCCCACAATTATAAACGTGTGGCCTTCACCACTCTGATTACTGGAGGCGGGTTCCCAGCACATTTTCTCCGGAGAGATACTGTATCAGGCGTTTTGGCTTGCGTCCATTGAGTATTACTGCCTTGATATGATATTTATTAAGAATCTGCACGCAGCAGGGATCAATGACATCTGTGGTCGTGCCGAGGGTAAGTTCAGGCAAAAGTTTTCCGTTCGTTACTACGCCGTCCACTGATTTGAGAAGTATCAGCTGGCAGCCCAGCTCTCCTGCAACCCATGCCGCAATCGAGTCTGAGGTTATGTCCCATGAGTGGGGCAGAGGGTCGTACTCACGAAGAAATGTGTAGGGAAGAAATATTTCTGCGCCGCTTTCTGGCATGGTGCAGTGGCTCGTTGTTTTCAGGCCGAAGGTTGAGAGATACCAGCCATATTGATCCATCGCAGCGACTGCCATCCAGTGTGCGGCGTCTCCGTCGATGCCGAGGTCTCGGACGTCATTGGCAAACACTCCTCCGCCGGGAATTATCAGCGCCGGAGTTTTGATCTCCCCAAACTCGTGCAGAATATCTTCTGCAACATCGATCAGGCTGCCGCCAATTTTTATCACAACTCCTTCGGTCATAGATATCTGCAATACTATTAATCAGTCTCATGACACAAAAACCAGTATGAGATCATGGTTGGCCGCAGTTGTTTTTGTTCTCGCATGTCTCACTATTCCTTCCGCATCCGCGTTTCTGATAACCGAGGTCTGCCCTGACGGGTATGCGAAAGGTGATGGGGATGAGTATTTTGTCCTTTCAGGATCGGGGAGTCTTGACGGGTGGGTGGTGACCGACGGGGAAGGCTCGGTTCGTTTTCCTACCGGGTCGGCTTCGCGGGAATCTCTGACTGTGGCGCGTGATGGCGCTGCCTACTATGATGTTCACGGCATCCACCCTGACTATGAAATTTTGTCCACGCTTGACGTTGTTCCTGATATGGTCTCCACCGGCAGATTTCAGATGGCAAACACGAAGGATGATGTCACTCTGCTTTTTTACGATGAACCAGTTCAGTTCTTCTCATGGCCCGAGGATTTTTCCTCCAAGAATGGAATGATTCATGTGTTTTCCGAAGGTGTCTGGGATGAACGCATACAGCGCATCGGTCAGAGCAGTTTTGTTCCTGAGACCTTCACCGCAGACTCGGTGACGCTGTTTGTGTCGCCCGACTCCTCGTTTGAGGTGGTGAATGGTGTCATAACAGCAACGCAGTCTGAGATGCTCATCTCTATGTATGAGTTTACGCACCCGGAGCTTGCCGAGTCTGTTGCTGACGCTGCTTTGCGCGGTGTGAATGTAACTTTGCTTGTCGAAGGGGGTCCCGTGGGCGGCATGAGTTCTGAAGAGAAAGGTGTCCTGAATTATCTGACGGACGCGGGCGTGTCGATTTACACGATCGAAAGCATGGATACAAAACCTGCCAGATACCGGTATCTCCACACAAAGTATCTTGTCTCTGACGACTTCGTCACGCTTGTTCTCTCTGAAAACTTCAAACCAACCGGCATTCCTCTTCCGGGGACTCGCGGAAACAGGGGGTGGGGTGCGGCTGTCTACAGCACCGGCGTTGCAAGCTATTTCAGCAAGGTCTTTTCCGCAGACCTTGGCGGGTATGACATCTACTCATATGTTCGAACATCTGATCCGTTTCCGCCTTCCTGGTCTGATGAAGATATTGTGGTTCATTTCCCTGCGCGCTCCATCCAAAATGTTCTGGTAACGCCGGTCATTTCTCCTGATACCAGCCACTTAATTCCTGATCTTGTCCTCTCTGCTGAGAAAAGAGTTGATCTTCAGCAGGCATACATCTCCCCATATCCAAACAGCGCGCGCAATATTTGGCTGGATTATGTGCTTGATGCGGGGGGTCGCGGCATTGATGTACGGGTGATGCTTGACGGCATGTACTACAACACGGACGGCGAGCATGACAACGACGAAACCGCTGCAAATATCAATCGGCTGTCTGAAAACGATGATATTCTTGTGGAAGCACGTCTGATGCATCCGAGCCAATCAATTACGAAACTGCACAACAAAGGGGTGATAGTTGATATGAAATACGTACTTGTGAGTTCTGTCAACTGGAATTATAATTCTCCAAATAATAATCGTGAATCAGGGATTATCATCGAAAATGCGGATGCAGCCAGATATTTTTCTGATGTTTTTGATTTTGACTGGAATGATGGATCCGGCGAATTTCGAATCGCTGCTCCCGGTGGGGTTGATCTGCGCTACGCCGTAGTCGTCGTAATTGTAATGTTACTGTTTGTCATTTGGCTACTGAAACGACGTTAAAAAAAGTTTTGTTTTATATCTGTTGGTCGGTTCACAGACAATTTTACGCTGATGCCGGAGTTGTGCCGGTGGTGAGCTTTGGCTGATAAATTGCCTGTCTGGCATCACGGAAGTTGAACTTCTCGATGATGAGTCCCTGTTCCTTCAGGCGCTTTAAAGCATATCGAACGGTACGCGGAGCAAGTCCGGTGCCCGCAACGATATCCTTGTGGGTCTGGGATCCAGTCCTCTCCAGGAGATGGTAAATCGTGATACACGATTGGGGCAAATTTGTTCTTTGCATACAAAACAATTGTCTTGTAAGTATAAATAGTTTTGTTATTTTGTTCGTATTGTCACGAACAATATGGAAAAATGCCCCTAAATGAGCTTTGATAGTTCATTTATGGGATTACTGCTTGTAAACGGAAAAACCGGTCACAATTTGTTGATTTATTTTTACTATGAATTTTACAAAAAAGAAGAAATTTCTGGTTTTTTCTCAAACCATCAACTACACCGTAGCCTGTGTAGGTGCTGCAGGGATCTTACTCGAGTAAAGAATCTGCCGTGCATCGCGGAAATTGAACTTCTCCACGAGCATATCGTGTTCCTTTAACTTTTTCAGCGCGTAACGGATGGTTCTTGGTGATAATCCCGTTAACTGGGCGATTTCCTTGTGTGTCAGAGAGTTGTACGGATCAAGTACTGTGAGCACTTTGACCGATGACTTGGGGAGTTCTGTTTTAGTCATAACGAACAATCGACTTCTGCAGATATATAATTATTCATGGTGCCAAATGCAGCAACATACAAGTATGTCCGCATCAATATATTGAAAAATAGACATGCTTACACAGCCGGAACGACGAGCGGTCCTTCTTCTTGCCGGAGTTGTACTGCTGCTCCTGGCGTTTCATCTGGGAACAACTCTTTTTGTACCGGACGGCGGGGCAGTGGCATACTCAGCTGATCTTGCTGACGGTGTGCTGGTAAAACACACCGGTACTGTTTTAGATCTCACTTTTACCAAAACTGGCGGTCATTTGATCGTCAACGTATCCGGAACTGATGTGTTCGTGCCTGGCGGCGCATCAAAACTCACCCTGCTTGTTGGCGATCAGGTAACCCTGCGCGGCATTACTGAGACATATTCCGGAAAAAAAGAGATTATAGTGAATGATCCTTCAGATATTGCGAAAATTTAGTTCCGGTTGGCTTTACCCGGAACACCCTCTCCCTCGATGACCTTTATCTGATTACCAAGGGACTTCTTCTTTGACGGTTCAGTTCCCTCAACTTTCGTTGACTTGATTTTGGATTTGCGGCCTTCAACACCCGCGCCAGTGTCGCTGCCCTCGTGAATGTCATTAAATTTTATCCGCATACTGATTCATTGGCCCACAACAATAAAGTCATTTGCCTCAAGACTATTACAGCAGATGACTGAGCTTCCCAATACCGGCGACCGCGTGGATGTTCTTATACTTCGCGACCTGCGGCAGACCGAGCACATCAACGTCTACCTCTATATGGATGAAGAGATTGCCAAAACCTCAGACCTTGCCGCTGACCTGCAGAAGTACCGGCTCATTGATCCTGACTTCAGGCCCGTGATGGAAATTGAAGAGTGGTTTAAGGTCATGCAAAAACAGATGCGCCAGATCGCAGGACCTGGTGCAAAGGTTGAAACAATGTTTGCCGAAGAGCCGCTGCATGCAGAAATTCTCGGCTCAGGAATAATTCAGACCGCGGTCGGTCCGAGGACGTATCTCAAAGCCCTGCTTCCGTATCTTGACGAGATGGAAGACATCCATTACTCGGACGCAACCCTTCCCAGTAAATAATGCCGGCGGTGTCCGGTAATTTCCACCGGTATTTTTGTCCCAAGGGGAATTTCCTGCATCACCACAATATTCTGATACGTCCGGTCGCGGGCAGTAACACTTCCTGCCCGCACCGCCTCAGTAACCACTGCGTCGACAACTCTACCAATCCAGGCCTCATTGTTTGCATCATACACCTGATTTGCCGCGTTCGTCAGAGCCCGTGACCGTTCCTTTTTTATCGGCTCAGGCAGTTTTTTCATCTTTGCTGCCGGCGTCCCGGGCCGGACTGAAAATCGCGTGATGTTCACCTTGCCGGGTTTTGTGCTGAGAATCTGATCCACCGACGCCTTGCCGTCCGCATCAGTCTCTCCGGAAAATCCTGCGATGTAATCAGTAGAGATGCGGATATCGGGGAACCGTTCGCGTGATCTTTTGCAGATCTCCTCATACTCTGCCGAGGTGTATCTGCGTCCCATCGTTTTCAAAACCGCGTCGGATCCTGACTGCACCGGCACATGCAGAAACAAAAAGATCTTCGGGTCGGTTAATGCATCCAAAAAATCATCCAGAATCGGCAGAAGCGTATCAGGATTTGCCATACCTACTCTGATATGAAACTCTCCCGGAATCTTGCAGAGCGAACGCAGAAGATCAGGCAGCCGCCGTCCTGAGGTCATATCCATTCCCCAGGAACTCACATCCTGTGCGGTCAGCTGAATCTCTGCAACTCCAGCTTCCACAAACCGCTCAGCCTGCGTTACAATATCCTCCTCAGAAAAACTCACCAGTTTCCCTCGTGCAAGTCTCGTAATACAGTAGGTGCAGTGGCCGTTACATCCTCTGGCAATCTGAAGAACCGCATGATCGCCGGAACTCACCGTCCCAACCTCACGGTAACAGGAATGAATCAGATCAGGATCAATAATTCCTGCGTCAGGGCACGCTTCAAGAACACGTTCGATGGAAATTCCTGGCAGACATCCGGTAATAATCAGGGTTTTTCCGGCAAACAGATTCATGCGTTCGTACATGTGCTTCTCGGTTTTATCCACCACAATGCAGGTGTTGATCAAAACTGCGTCTGCGTCTTCCGCAGTATCCACAACCGTGCAGCCCTGAGCCTTGGCTATCTCAATGATTTTTTCGGTGTCGCCGGCATTGTAGGTGCAGCCGTAGGTCTCAGCATACAGCCGGACATTTTTCAGCCGGTCCAGTGCCGCAGCTGTCAGAGCCGTTGAATCCATTCTGCATACTAATCTGTAGCGAACTAAATAACTAAGTATCTGAGAATACCATATTCACTCTTATTCGGCTGGAAATCATCATGGGCAAGAAACACAAGAAAAAAGAGAAGGAAGAGAAAAATTCCAAGTCCCTCGTTGAGAAAACGGCTCTCTGCGATGACTGCGGCAGATACTTTAACCGTGAGTTGTCCTGGCTGAAGTTCAACGAGCGCATCCTCGAAGAAGCCCGCAATATTCGCAATCCTCTGCTGGAACGAGTCGCGTTTCTCGGCATTGTTGCCGGCAACTTGGACGAGTTCTTCATGGTGCGTGTCCCTGCATATCAGCGCGGCGCAACCCGGCAGAGCGATGAGTTTGAAGAGGTGGTCGGCAGCCGCACCCAGCTTGAGATGATCTACGACAGAACTATCTTCATGATGCGGATCGCTTCTTGGGTCTGGGCAAAGGAGCTGAAACCTGAACTGGAAAAAGAAGGAATTGTTTTCCAGAAGTATGCGAAGATCAGTGAGTCTGAAAAGCATACGCTCCGAAAAGAGCTCTCGGCAATCCTTGCTGAGACTCCGGTTAACATCATTCGCGGCGACCGGTTTCAGGACATCGAGCAGAACGATTACCTCAAAGGCATGGGACTTCTCGCAAAGTCGGACCAAGGCCTTGCGGTAATTCCTCTTCAGGATATTCTGGACAAGTACGGGCGGTATGCAAAGGTTGGAAAACGAAAGGTATCCTACCTCTTCCGCGAGGATGTTCTGCGCAAAAACTATGATCTCTTCCTGCCCGGAGAGTCGACGAGTGCGGTTGTTCCAATCCGCATCACCCGCGACTCTGATCTGAACCTGAAAGGCGATGACGCAGACGATTTGATCTCAGCGATCAAAGCTGCTCCCGAAACTCTTGCCAAAAAACTGCCGTCCCGTCTTGAAACCGAACAGTGGCTGCCGTTCGGATACACGACGCATCTGGTGGATGCCTTATCACTTCTGCCCGAACTGGTGTATGATGTTCCTTCCCCACTCGGACTTGCTGACCTGAAAAAGTTCCCGGTCACACGACCCGAGCTGAAGTTTTCTGCTTACGAGCCCTCCCTGCCGGTCGGTCTTGCCAACACAAGGGAGATCTTCTCCCATCTTGCGGACCGCGACATCATGCTGTTCACCCCGTACAACAGCTTTGACGGGCTGGTGAACTTTTTGAATGCCGCGGCAAATGATGATGCAGTTCAGAAGATTCAGATGACCCTTTACCGGCTCGGCTCCGAGTCGCCGGTGGTTGCCGCCCTCATAGCCGCTGCGAAGAACGGCAAGGATGTAACTGTTGTTATTGAACTCAAGGCAAGCTTTGACGAGGAAGAAAACTTCCAGTGGGCAACCACTCTTGCCGAGAACGGGGTCACCGTCATTCACGGATTCCCGGGCCTGAAGGTTCATGCCAAATGCTGTCTGGTGACCCGTCTTGAAGACGACAAGCCGGTTCGGTACGGAACGGTTTCGACCGGCAACTATAATGCGAAAACCGCAAAAATTTACTCTGACATCTCGCTCTTCACCGCAGACTCAAGCATCTGCCGTGACATCTCGCTCCTCTTCTCTCACCTTGCGGGCGAGGAGAAAAAGCCTGAGTACAAACAGCTGATCGTCAGTCCGTACTTTATGGAGGATCAGCTGCTCTCCCTCATTAAGCGGGAGACCGAGCACCACAAAGCCGGCAGTCATGGCTACATTGCGCTCAAGACCAACTCGCTGACGCACCGACCAATCATCAACGCTTTGTATGAGGCGTCTAATGCCGGTGTGAAGATCGATTTGATTGTTCGCGGCATCTGCATGCTCAGGCCTGGTGTTCCGAATCTTTCTGAAAACATCAGGGTGACGTCGGTTGTTGGGCGGTTCCTTGAACACAGCAGAATATTTTACTTCCGTAACGACGGAGATGAGCAGGTGTTCATCGGAAGCCCTGACATGATGTCAAGAAATCTGAAGCGCCGTGTTGAGATCATCTGCCCGGTTCATGACCGGAGAATCAAAAATGTGATCGTCAACAAAATTCTGCCGACTTTCATCCATGATTCGGTGCAGGGGTATGTGCTTCAGCATAACGGCGTGTATCTACCCCCCAAGCATCTTGCTTCGCATACCGGGTCGCAGCAGCAGTTTATTGAAATGAGAAGTGTATGGTGGTAGTCTGAAAAAAAAGGATCTCACTCATGTGTATGACTCGGCAAAAATTCTCAACGAGGATTTTTGCCATGCTGATCAGGTGAGCCGTCTGGCTCTTGCTCTCTATGACTGTCTCGTTCCTGCGAGACACCACGGCAAGCAGACGCGGCGCATCCTTGCGGCTGCCTCACTTCTGCATGATGTCGGCTGGGGAATTACGGGCGGCACTCACAACAAAACCGGCATGGAGTTTGTGCTGCACGACCGCACTCTGCCGTTCACTCCCCGCGAGCGCATACTGATCTCTCTGATCGTTCGGTATCACCGTGGTGCTCTTCCGAAGAGACGCCATTTTCTCTACGGCGATCTCAGCCGCCGTGACCGAAAGCTTGTGGATCTCATCTCAGGCATTATCCGTGTTGCTGACGGCCTTGACCGCTCGCACATGAGTATTGTCAGGTCTGTTTCTGTAGAGCTTTCTAACAATACCATTCTTATCACCTGTGAGGGTGCGGGAAGAGGCTCTCCTGAGCAGAGGACTGCCCTGAAAAAAGCGGATATGTTGATGAAGGTGTTTTCTTCCGGCATCAGGATTCGCTGGAAGACGGTAAAGTAATCTTACCGTTTCCAGAATCCTGACTTCTTTTGTGCGTCCTGTTCGCGGAAGTACTGCTCAAGCGATGCAATCTGGTCCCAGAGCGTGCGGACATCATTTCTGAGTGCGGTTACGTCTTCCGAAACTTTGGCAACCGCATCAAGGACTGCGGCGTTGTCATCAGCCATTTTTTCCCGTATCGCTGCCATCCGGTGATCCATGGTCTGAACCGCTGCCTGTGCTGATCTCATGGCAAGGATCAGTTCTTCTTCGATCTCAGTCCGGGGAATTGGTTTTGGCATCTCCTTTGGGGCTGCCGGCACCGACTCTATTCCCATCCGCTTCATGTCCTCGCGTGCCCGCTCCTCCAATGTTTTTCCTCCCCGAATGGCAGCGGTGATCACTTCTTCCGGCAGTCCCTGGCTTTGCAGATCTGCAATTTTTCTGAATCTGTCGACCATGTTCTCATCATACACCCGTACTTTGCCGATCTTTTTACAGGGGAGAATTGTTTCGTATCGGTCGGCAATGAGTCTGCACTCGCCTTCAGGAATTCCCAGAATTTCTGCAATGTCAGCTATTTTTCGTGTACTCTCAGTCATAGCAGTATCTACTCTTCTCTTAGGAGGATGAGTGATAAAAGGTTTGGGATGTGGCGTTTTGTATCTTTATTCATGAGCCATTCGCGAAGTGTTACATCTTAAGCTATAGCCAAGATCTCAAAAAAAAAAGAAAAATGAATTTCTGATTATGCAGTCAGTTCTGCGTACTCTTTCTTGTACAGGTAGGCCTGCACAAACGAGACGATACCTGCGATAACCAGAAGGATTCCTAAGACCAGTGCAAGGACCGGGGCTCCCTCGGTCGGGAACAGCAGGAAGAACAGACCAATGATGATACCAATGATACCAAGGATCAGCATCAGAATTCTCTGTCCCCAGGAAAGTCCGCGGCTGAACGCAAAGATGACATCCGTAACTCCGGAGATTAACGCAATAATTCCAATGAATACGGTTGCAATCCAGATCATCGTGTCAGGCGACACAAAGGAGATCAGTGAAATTACAATACCAATGATACCAAGAAGGATCATCCACCATGTGGCTTTTGGTTCGCCGAATGCAGAGAATCCTGAGAACAGGGCTGCAACCGAGACGAAGAGCAGGAGAATTGCGATCACATATGCACTCACGTTTAATGCTGCGAATGGGAATGCCAGACAGAAAATTCCCAGAACCAGAAGGACAATGCCTTTTAAGAGAAGCGTCTTCCAGGCTCCTGGAAGAAGCGTCTCCTCAATCACAACAATGTTTGTCATATACAAATCTTGTCGTTCCAACCTATATAAGGTTCAGATTGAGACAAAAAAAGATTAGGTGGTCTGGGCTGGTTTTTTTGCCATGAACCCTTCGATAATTGCAAGGATTCCAAAGACCAGCAGGAAGATACCGGTTACCTGTACAAGAACAATTGCGCCCGTGAACGGCATCACAATGAACAGGATACCAAGAATTACTCCAAGAACACCGGAGATTGCGACAAGAATACGGTTTGCTTCACCGGTCTTGTTCGCGATTGAAATTGCAATGTCCGTAAATCCACTAATAAGGACGGTAATCGCAATCATGTACACGATGTAGAGCGTCATTATTGCCGGGAAGACAAACGCAAGAATTCCTCCAATGATTGCAAGAATTCCTAAAACAATTACCCACCATGTACGTTTATACTCTCCAAGGAACGTGGATCCTGAGGTCAGAAGCTGAATTCCAAGAATGATAAGTACGATACCAAACAGCAGTTCAATAGCAAGGATCGAACCGAAGGTAAAGATCAGCATGATAATACCAAGTATTATCATCAGGATACCCTTGAGAAGAAGAGACTTGAAGATGTCTCCTCCAATCGGGGCTGAGGTTTCAGTCATATACAAGCAATTAGACTGCAAATGCTATTAAATCCTTGTATCAAGAGAAAAGGGTAAGTTTGACATCTATTTATAACAAGAAATTCAGACTAATACAGATACTATGTCGCCTGTAGAGATGCATGCCGGTGAAGTACGATATTATTCTTCTCCGGTCATGGTGAAAAATCAGCAGTACACTGGGATGTTAACCAGCGAACGGTTGATTATCGATGGTGGATCGGCCCCCCGCGAGTTTAAAATCACGAATATTTCCGCTGCGGATCCGGTCACTCTCCCCAGTGGCGAGCCTGGTCTGAAACTTGTTTTATCAACCCCGACCGGTCAGAAAGAGATGGTCTGGTCGTTTCCGGTAGGTGATATTTTCAAAGCAGGCGAGCAGCAGGCATGGGTGAATCAGATCCGTAAAGCGGTTGGTGAAAAACCGTTTGCTGTTCCGGGAGCACAACCTGCCGCTGCGCGCGCAATGCCGGCAGCTGCCTCCGCGGGTGCACCCCAGTCACCAGTATACTCTCCTGGCGAAATGGAGATCATGAAAACCGCAGGTGTTCGGATCAAGAGGACCTACTACACGCTGTATCTGACTAATCTTCGACTGATTCTTCAGAACATCTCAGGGCAAATCGGTCGCGAGTTCGCTATTGCTGAGCTGATGGATGCGTCCCGAATGGAGGGTGAGTCTGGCGAGCCGTCCATTGCTCTGACTATTGGTTCACAGACCGGTGTCAAGCAGATGATTCTGACGTTCCCCTCTCCTGGTTCTCGTGAGGCATGGATGGTACAGCTTTCCGCAAAGCTTCCGACCCATGCGATGCCTCAGGTTCCCCAGATGGCTGCCCCTATGATGGGCGGCGGCGGTATGGGAATGGGAATGGGGTATGGCGCCCCAGCCCCGGCCCAGAGTGCTCCGCAGATGCTTACTCTGCAGCCCGGAGAGAAAATCTACATGTCTTCTCCCGGCATCCGGGTAAAGCGTGATGTGTTTACTGCGTATCTGACGAATACACGGTTTGTGCTGATGGGCAATTCAAACGGCATGCTTGCAATTGCCGGAGAGTTTGCGGTGAACGCGCTGAAGAAAGCGATCCGTATCGCAGGCGAGCTGGGCGAACCAGGGATCGGGTTAACCATTGCATCCCGTGATGGGGTGAAGGAGATGCATCTGCTTTTCCCGTCGATGGATCTGCGGGAGATGTGGATCTCGAAGTTCGAAGAGGTTATTCTGCCTGAGGCACCACCGATGTACGGCAGCCCTGCTGCATCTGCTTCGCAGTACTCGGTTACGACTGTTGCCCCGCCGTCACGCGGCAATGCGCCGGTAAAATACTGTACTGTCTGCGGAGCACGCAATCATCCTGATGACCGATTCTGTGCGATGTGCGGCAAACCTCTGGCTGATGCAGGCGTCGGCACGGCAGGAGCTGCGGCAGCGTCCGCATCGATGAGTGAACCTTCGGTTCCGGATATGTTTGACGGCAGCGGTCGAAGTGAGCAGCCCAGGAAACGTAAAGAAAAACCAGCCAAACGCGGAAAAAAACCAAGACGTGATGAGTATGAGTATGATGAGCCGCGCACAAGACGCGAACGTCCGCCGAAACGTGCACGTGCACCCAAAGAGACGAAGGCGAAGAAGCCGTACGAAGGCAGTATTGTTGGTTTCCTGACCCGACCCGCGGATGCATTTGAGTATTATGGCCGCGAGGGTCCAAAGGATGCACTCGGTCTGTTCCTGATTTCAGGTATTGTCTGGGCTGTCATCTCGGTTGTGATGCTTGCGTTCGTTCTGCCGAAGGTTCTGCCTGTCACTGCTGCAGAGTTCCCGATTCTTGGGGCACTGTCGTCGAATATGATGGCGATGGTGATGCTGATTCTGGTGATGTTTGTTCTCTGGATGATCTTTGTGATGATTCAGGGAGTACTGTCCGGCGTGTTTGCAAAAGTGTTTGGCGAGGATGCAAGTATTGGCGAGACCATTGCTGTGGTGATGCGAAGCTCGCTTCCTTATGCAGTTGTCGGATGGATTCCCGGATTTGGTATTATTATTGCCGCTCTCTGGTCATTGATTGCAACCATGAAAGGATTTGGCTCAGCACTTGATATGCGTGGAGGCGCAGCTGCAGGATGCGCAGTCCTCGGCCTTGTCGTGGTCGCGGTAATTCTTGTTGCACTTGGGATGATCTGAGGTGGGAAGAATGAGAAAAATTCTCATGCTGCTTCTGGTGCTGGGGATGGTGGCTGTGGGGGTGGGAGCAGTAGCGGCGAGTGATAACAACACTACGAACACATCTGGTGATAATGGCACAATACCCACCACAGATCCGACGGAAAACACAACAACCGCGACTACTGCAACAACAACCGCTACGACTACGGCGACGACGACTGCTACGACCACGACCACAACTACTGCAACAACAACCGCTACGAGTACGACGGCGACGACTGTTGCCACGACTACAGCCACGACAACGGCAACCACTCCTAATCAGAATTACGTTGTGTCAATTGAAGCGAATCCTCTGAAGGGGGCTGTGCCTCTGAAAATCAATTTCAATATCAACACAACAATTCCGTCAAGTGACAGGGCGAAAATAGAATGGGAGTTCGGATATGACAGTGAATCGTGGAGCAGTCAGACGAGTCCTTCGTATACCTATGAAAAGGATGGCACGTATACGGTTACTCTTTCGATTACGACCAAATCAGATAATAAAAAATATCAGGCTGAGTCTGTAAAAATTAGTGTCTCTGATTTGATTGCTTCTTTTACTGCTTCTCCAACATCCGGTTCTGCCCCGCTTGAAGTCACGTTTACTGACACATCACAGGGTCCAACTTCATGGTTATGGACAATCTACAAAATGAACAGCCAGAACACACGTACTTCGATTGATACAAAGACCAGTCAGAACATGACATACACGTTTAATAACGAGGGAACATATGAGGTCGAACTTACTGCAAAAAAGGACTCTAAATCAGTAACCACCTACAAAACCATCTCTGTCAGTGCCAAAGCAACAACTGCTCCGACCACCGCGAAAACAACCGCGGCTACGACTGCTCCGACAACTGCGGCTACAACATCCCCGGAAGTAAAAGCGGCTTCCCTCTCCGCAGATGATGAACTCATCCCAAATCCGATGGATGTCATAGACGAATTCATCCGCCTTTTCTTCGCAATGATGAATCCGGCGAAGTATAGCTTAGAGATATGAGGTGATGTAAGATGAAAAAATATGTAATTCTTTGTGCAATCCTGCTTACGGCGGCAGTATTCGTATTTCCCGCGTCTGCTGCCATAATCGCTGACTTTTCGTACAGCGTTGACTCGTCCAACCCGATGACTATCCACTTTACTGACAAATCCACCGGTAACCCAAATACCTGGTTCTGGAGTTTTGGCGAAAGTGGTGCTTTCTCCTCTGACCGAAATCCCACCTACACATTTAATGATGAAAAGGAGTTCCGGGTAGCTCTTGCCGCGTCTGACGGAACCTCTTCAAATGAAAATACAGCGATGAAATGGATCACCATTACTCGCAGTGGGGTTGTCGAGGACAACGGGGGCTCTTCCTCTTCCGGTGGAAGCTCGTCCAGCGGTTCATCCGGCATCAGCCTGCCTGAGTTCTCCATCGGCGGCATCAACATCCCGAACCCGCTGGATCTGATCGATGAATACATCAAACTCATTCGCGTCATGATCATCCCGGCAAACTATCAGAAATAATCCTACTTTTTTCAAATCTGCTTGAGCAGATTACTGTGAATAATTATAAAAAAAAGAATGTTCAGAGTCCCGCACGATAGTTCGGGGCCTCGTCGGTAATTAAAATATCATGCGGATGGCTCTCTTTGAGGCCTGCCGCAGTAATGCGCACGAAACGTGCGCTCTTTCGCATCGTCTCAATATCCTTGCTGCCGGTGTATCCCATTGCAGATTTTAAGCCGCCAATCGTCTGGTAAATTACATCATTTACCATTCCGACGTATGGTGTCGCTCCCTCAACGCCTTCGGGCACATACTTTGTTGCGCCGATGCCTTTCTTCTGGAAGTACCGGTCGCTCGACTGGCCTGAGGTCATCACGCCAAGAGAACCCATACCGCGGTACTGCTTGTAGCGGCGGCCCTTGACCACAATGATCTTTCCCGGAGCCTCATCGGTTCCTGCAAACATGCTGCCCATCATGACAGCCGAGGCACCGGCAACAATTGCCTTTGCGACATCGCCGCTGTACTTCACGCCGCCGTCGGCAATGACAGGGACTCCCGCAGGTCCTGCAATATCACAGACATTTGCGATTGCAGACACCTGCGGAACGCCAACACCTGCAACGATACGGGTCGTGCAGATGGAACCCGGGCCAATACCGACTTTGATACCGTCCACAAAGTCAACAAGCTCCTTTGCTGCCTGTGCTGTTGCAATGTTTCCTGCAACCACATCGCAGGAGACCGCTCCTTTGATGTCTTTTACGCCTTTGACCACATGCATGTTGTGACCGTGGGCACAGTCAACAACAATTGCGTCAACTCCTGCTTCTGCAAGCATCAAAGCGCGGTTCATATCAAACGGACCGACTGCTGCTGCAACCCTGAGGTTTCCTGATTTGTCGCGGTTTGCATTCGGGTACTGCTGTTTTTCCAGCAGATCCTGCATGGTGATGATACCAATCAATTTTCCTTTGTCATCCACGACCGGCAGCCGCTCGACCTTCTTGGCATACATCATGTTGATGGCTTCATCAGCGGTGATGTTGTCCTTCACCGTGATCGGGCGCTTGGTCATGATCGTGTCAACGGTCTGTGAGCCCATCTTGTGAACCACTCCGCGCACGTCGCGACGGGAGACAATACCAACCAGTTTTCCTTTCAGGCCAACGACCGGAACGCCGCCGATGCCATGCATATCCATCAGATTTGCAACAAAGGCGATCGTTGTCTCAGGTGTAACGTAACGGACATCGCGCTCGATGACCTTGTCCGCATTTTTCACGATGTTGACAAAGGCAACTTCCTGGTCCGGCGTACAGTTTCTGTGTAAAACTCCGATACCGCCAGCACGTGCCATGGCAATTGCCATCGCCGACTCCGTGACCGTGTCCATTGCAGAACTCACGAGCGGAATTGAGATCGGAATGTTCTTGGAAAATCTTGACTTCACATCCACGTCGCTCGGCTCGGTCCATGACTCAGCCGGTTCGATCAGCACGTCGTCGAATGTTAATGCCGTTGGGATATTGAGTTTTTCACTGTACATGTTGTTTACCTGACCATCTGAATTGCTTTTGTCACCAACTCTGCTTTGACCATTGTTGTTCGGTCTCCGCCGCAGACCATGCCGCGGACACCGATAATCTCCGGATTGATCTCTTTGAGTACCGGAATGTCTTCAAACTTGAGGGAGCCTGCAAGTGCGGTTCCAAGGCCCAGAGATCTGTTCTGTTCGGTGAATGCCTTGAGAGCTTCCTTGTTCATAAATTCAAACGTGCTTTTTCCGTCTTTTGCACCGGTGTCGATCATGGCAAAGTCAGCACCGCATTCTGCGGCGATCGGAGACATGATGTGCGGGGCAATGCTGCCGAGTCTGGCGTAGTCAGAGTATGCAGCAATCACGACGGTTTTTTCCGGGAACGGTTCTTTGACGGCACGAACGACGCCTTCGATCACTTCGTGTGCAGCGTTTTTGTCATTGAACATGAGTCCAATTTTTACAAAGTCTGCGCCAGCACATGCAGCGCCGTATGCGGCGAGAGCTGCATTGCCCGGGGTCGGACCATAGTCTCCGATTGCGGCAGAGACCGGTTTGTTTCCGGCAAGTTTCTTAATTTCGCGGATTACCCACGGAAAATTAGCACCAAGCGACCCTTCTGCAGGGCGTTTTACATCGATTATGTCAGCATCGAGGCAGAACTTTGCCTCTTCTATTGAACTTGGGCTGACTAGGAGTTTCATGGATATTATATGGTCTTTACCCCTAATAAGGGCATTCAATTTATCGATTCCTATGGCATATATGTGGTGACAAGAATGGATGTTGTACTCGCAGTAGATCTGAAAGGGGGCTATGTGGTGCACGGTAGTTGCGGCAACCGCGCAAATTATCTGCCGTTGAACTGGGGTCTGTCGCCGTCGGCAGAGCCGTCGGCATATCTTTCGGTGATGGAGCCGAAGTATTTGTACGCGGCAGACCTTGACCGAATCGAGTTTTCCGGGGATCATACAAAACTGATTCTTCGTCTTGCGGATTTTGTCGACGGTCTCTGGGTGGATCGCGGGTGCAGTATTCCTGAGGAGTATCTGTGTGGTCGCAACATTCACAATATTGTGGGCACGGAAACGATTGATGCACCAATGGACGAGTTTATGGGAGGTTTTCTGAGCGTGGATGTAAAGGACGGGCATGTTGTTGCGAGGCAGAATTTTTCCCAGCTTCTTCCCTCAGAAATATCTGATCCGTCAGGAGTCAGCCCTGAGGATGTTCTGAGGCTTTCAAATGATACGAACTTTGCAGGGTGTGTTCTACTGAATATTTCGTCTGTTGGAACATCGTCTGGTATTGATGCTGCTGTTGCCGAGAGTCTTCGCAGCTGTTGTGAGAAGACGCTGTTTTACGGGGGAGGTGTGCGGTCGACTGAGGATCTGGCGACTCTTGCGGACGCCGGGTTTGACGGGGCGATTGTTTCGACTGCTGTTCATAAGGGAACAGTGCCGCTGAAAATTATTCAGGAGGGTTCGTTTTGTTAATTACGCTTGAGGGTATTGACGGCGCCGGGAAGTCGACGCTGTATGCCGGGCTGAAGGGCAGACTTCTTGATCTTGATCCGCTGTTTACTAGGGAACCGGGCAGTCCGTATCTGGGTGATGCGGTGCGACGTGCGATTGCGAAGAATGATGATCCGCTTGTTGAGGCTGCACTGTTTGTGGCTGATCATGCGGTACATCTTTCTGATGTTGTCCGTCCGGCACTTTCGTGCGGTCGGGTTGTTATCTCGGACCGGTACTCAGACAGCAGGTTTGCATATCAGGAGGTATCACTTCAGGGCGTTCATCCCAATCCGAAGCAATGGCTTTCTGCAGTGCATGAGGGATGGTCGGTGCGGCCTGATATGACAATTCTCCTTGTGGTGCCGGTCTCTGTTGCGATGTCGCGTCTCGCCGGACGAGTCGAGCAGGAGCATTTCGAGCGGCAGGAATTTTTGGAGGCTGTGCAGAAAAATTATCTGGCACGTGCTGCTGAGGACCCGTCACGATTTTTGCTGGTGGATGCCTGCGGGAGTCCGGAGACTATTCTCGATTTTGTCGAGATGAGCATTCGTGCGAAATTGAAACGCGAATAGCACGAATAGCGCGAATAAAAAAATCGCCAATGGCGATTTTTAAGATTTTACTAGAATTACTTATTTTTAAATACATCTATCCGTTCGGGAAATTACAGACATTTTTTTTTGAATAGGACTTACGCGGTATGAAATAGCATAAGGAAAAGGGATTCTCTGTCCTAAGTTTCATTTGGGGCAACCACGGAACACACGGAGCACCACGGAAAAAAACACAGAATACCGCTCCACTTACGGAAAACACGGAAAGCCTAAGGAAGTTGGCATCTCAAAATGGTGACCTATACATATGCCCATGCTCTTAGGATTTCCGTATTTTCCGTAAGTGGAGCGGTATTCTGTGTTTTTTCCGTGGAATTCCGTGTGTTCCGTGGTTACTCCAAGCGAGACCACCTACAGAAAAATCCCAAACAATGAAACTCATTACCGCGTAACTCCTATTTGAAAAATCGCCATTGGCGATTTTTTATTCGCGCTATTCGCGTTTTAAAATCTCACCCCCTATTCATCAACATCTTCGAAGACAAGATAATCCCCGGCGTCCAATACATACCTCATAGATATGATCAAACTGCAGACACCGGCAGCAAAGATCGGAGGCGTCTCCCTTACGAATCATATGCTCCTCGCCGCAGGAGTGCTCGGGACCACCGCCGCATCGCTGTCACGAATGCTTCGCCTCGGAGCAGGCGGAGTTGTTACCAAGTCCATCGGCCCGGAACCAAAGGACGGTCATCACGGCCCGTCCTTAATTCCGATTGCAGGCGGCCTCATTAATGCCATGGGTCTCCCCAACCCGTCAAAAGAGTTTACGGATGAGATCGCTCCCTTACTTGCCGCACAAAAACCGATCGTTGTCAGCATCTTCGGCGGAACTCCTGCTGAGTTCGCCAAAGTTGCCGAGTGGTTCCCGAATGCCCAAGCGTTTGAACTCAACCTCTCCTGCCCGCACGCCGAAGGATACGGTGCTGCGATTGGCGCAAACCCGCGTGTCGTGCGCGAGTGCACCGAAGCTGTGAAGGCGTTCGGGAAACCGGTCTGGGTCAAACTCACGCCAAACGTTGCAGACATCGGTGTCATCGGCCGTGCCGCTGAAGAAGGCGGTGCTGACGCAATTGTTGCCATCAACACCGTCAAAGCAATGCGCATCTCAACCGGCATGCGCCGTCCGGTTCTCGGCAACAAGTTCGGCGGCCTTTCCGGGACTGCGGTCTTTCCGATCGCGGTTCGATGCGTCTACGATCTCTACGAAGCATGCGACATTCCCATCATCGGTTGCGGCGGGATCTCCACCGCAGACAATGTGCTTGAGATGATGATGGCAGGAGCGTCTGCTGTTGAGATCGGCAGCGCGGTTTACGACAACGTCAATGTTTTCTCTGACATAGCAGAAGATCTTTACGCGGCAGACGGAATACCTGTTGAGGAAATCGTGGGGTGCGCTCATGACTGAGGAACACATGCCGACAGTGACCACCATCACCGCCGTGATCGATGAAACACCGACGGTGAAAACTTTCGTCTTTGACGAACTGTTCAACTTCCGACCAGGCCAGTTCTGCATGGTCTGGATACCGGGCGTTGACGAAATACCGATGGCGTTCTCTGCGGCAAACGCAATCACCGTAATGAAAGTGGGCGACGCAACGTCGGCTCTCTTCAACTGCAAAGCAGGCGACAAGATTGGTATCCGGGGGCCGTTCGGCAACGGATTTTATCCGACCGGCCGCGTGCTCGCTATCGGCGGAGGCATCGGGGTCACACCGCTCTTCACCCTTGCCGCGACCGGCGAGGTTGACACCTTTATCCTTGGTGCAAGGACTGCTGCGGAACTCGTTTTCCCCAATGAACTTGCAGGCGTTACCGATCTGAAAATTGCGACTGATGACGGAACCCGCGGCTATCATGGTTTTGTCACCGGCATTCTCGACCAGCTTGACGTCACCGAGTACGACACCATCTGTGTCTGCGGCCCTGAGATGATGATGAAAGGAATTCTCGACCGGCTTGTTGCCAAAGGAATCGAGTCACGCGGTCAGTTTTCCATGCACCGGTACATGAAATGCGGAGTTGGTGTCTGCGGCTCCTGCTGCATGGACCATGAAGGCCTTCGCGTCTGCCGCGACGGCCCGGTTTTTACCGGTGATTTCATCAAAGACAGTGAGTTTGCCCACCATCACAGGGGACCAAGCGGAAGAAAGGAGTAAAGTCATGAAACCAGTAGTAAAAACCATTACCTGTCCAAAGTGCGGATCAAAGCAGGACTTCACGATGTATCCAAGCATCAACGCCTCTTCTGATCCCGGTCTTGCGGAAAAATATACGGAAGGAAGCCTCACCATGCTCGCCTGCAATGAATGCGGATTTTCAGGAAAAGTCGAGTATCCTATGCTCTACCATGATCTGGAGCGGAAGTACTCGGTGTTCTTTGCTCCGGACAGTGAGGATCGCGAGGCAAAACTTCCGAATGTTCTGCCTGCCCATCTGTTGCCTGAGATGCAGCTGCGGCTGACTCACAGCTCTGACGATCTTCGCGAGAAGACGTTCATCTTCCGCGATCATCTGGATGACCGGATTGTTGAAACCATGAAGGACTCGATCCTTCGTGAGATGTCGGCACGACATGAAGAGACGGTTCCTGACAAGCTCTACTATGCAGAGGATCTGTTCGAGTGCGCTGGCCGCTCGCTGATCTTTGTGCCGCAGAAAGGCGATGAGTTCCTTGAGCCGATCAAGGTCCCGTTCGATACCTATGAAAAGATCAAAATGCTGATGCACGGCATCTGGGATCGTCCTGTGTCTGGATACACGGTAGTTGACAGCATCTGGGTTCAGTCAGCAGCGCCAAAGGAGCGATCATGATAACTGAAGAAGACTCCATCATCTGCCCGGACTGTGGTCATGAGCAGCAGATCACTATCTGCCCTTCGGTGAATGTGACAACCGACCCCGAGCTGCGGGAGAAGGTTCTCTCAGGCGAAATATTTCTTTTCACGTGCGATGAGTGCGGCTGCTCCGGTTTTGCCGGACACCCGTTTGTTTATGAGGACAAAGAGGCGGCAGGCGGTTTTCTGATTTATCTTGAGCCTGACTGCCCGGACCGTGTTGTCGGTGTTGACGGGGATATTGCTGATCAGGTGATTTATCGGGAGAAACCGATGCGGCTGGTGGGCGATCTGAATGCGCTGAAGGAGAAGATCTTCATCTTTGAAGCAGATCTCGATGACCGCGTGATGGAGCTTTTCAAGATGCTGACCTTAACCAAACTGAGCTCCGACAACCCTGATCAGGTGCCTGACCATCTGCTTTTCACAAAAGTTCAGGAGAATGAAGAGGGCAAACAGATTGTGCTCGCAGCATTTAAGGAAAACAAATACATCGGTGTTCTTGAACTGCCGTACTCGCTCTACCAGACCTGTGTGGTGACCGGCGGCCCTATCTGGGATGTACCGACCGTTGACTGCGCAGCTGTTGATCAGGAGTGGATAGCCGAGCGGCTGAAGGAGTGCGATGAGGACGATGGTGAGGAAGAGGAGGATGACCATGCAGAGCAGTGATCAGATCCGTAAAGGCCGTCTCGGCGGCGACCGGAGTTCTGCTGTTGCAGAGTTTCTTGCGTCGATGGATGCCGACCGACGGATTGCGTACTGCGACATCCGCGTGGATATGGCGCACATTCTGATGCTTGTCCGACAGAATCTCATCGACAAGAAATCTGCGCAGCTGCTTCTTTCACATCTGCATCGCTACAAAGAGGAGGGTCTTCCTGAGTCGGTGTTTGATCCAAATCATGAGGATATTCATGCAGGAATCGAAGCGCAGCTGATCGCTGATGCCGGCGCTGATGCTGGCGGAAGAATGCATCTTGGCCGCAGCAGAAATGACGAGGTTGCAACCTGCCTTCGGATGCAGACCCGTGAGGATATTCTGGAGATTCTTGCAGGCCTTGCAGCCCTTCGCCGCGCTTTGATCGATCAGGCTGCGCGACACACCGCGAGTATCATGCCGGGCTTCACCCACTTTCAGCATGCGCAGCCGACGACGCTTGCACATTATCTGCTTGCTTATGAAGCGATGTTTGCGCGGGATTTCAGCCGGCTGACCGATGCATACCGCCGGCTCAACGAGTCGCCGCTCGGTTCGGCAGCGTTTGCGGGAACTGGTTTTGCAATAGACCGTGCACTGACCGCAGAGTATCTCGGATTCTCTGCTCCCATGACCAACTCCATGGATGGTGTTGCATCCCGGGACTTTATTCTTGAAGTCCTGTCAGCTCTTTCGATTCTGATGACAAATGTCAGCCGTCTGTGTGAGGAGCTGGTGCTCTGGATCAGTGCGTTCATCAGGTTTGTGGACCTGGATGATGCCTACTGTTCGACGAGTTCGATTATGCCGCAGAAGAAAAATCCCGACACCGCGGAGATTATGCGCGGCAAATCGGGTGTTGCGTCAGGAGAACTGATGGCAGGCATCACGCTGATGAAGGGTCTGCCGATGAGCTACAACCGCGACATGCAGGATTTAACGCCGCACCTGTGGCGGAGTCTTGATGCGGCAGAGTCTTCACTGCCGATTCTTGCGGATATGATTCAGACCGCGTCATTCAACACTGCGCGAATGGCCGAGGAGTCGGACCGCGGCAACTCAACAGCCACTGAACTCGCGGACCTCATGGTCCGTGAGTTTGGGATGCCTTTCAGAACAGCCCACAACATCGTCGGCCGTGCGGTCAAGCTTGGTGGTCTGTCGCTTGAGATCACGGAGACTGCCGGAAAAGAGATATGCGGCTGGTCACTGATAGAGAAAGGACTGACACAGAAGCACATCGACCGTGCTCTCTCTCCGCTTGGAATGGTTGAAGCAAAGAAGAGTGCTGGCGCTCCAAGTCCTGCGATGATGAGAACTGCTGTCGCACACGCGGCTGCGGCTCTCGACTCTGACGAGTCGACCGCTGCGGCTCTTCGCACCGCACTGTCTGCGGCTGATGACAAAATAGAATCTGATTACATGAGGTTAACTGCATGAGTTTTTCCAACAGCGATCCTGTGAACGTGGCGTTTGCGGGTCTTGAACTTCACGGGATGTACATCTCCGGCGATGCCGACTACGCAGTCGTGAAACTTTCGAGCGGCTACAACATCTGTGTGCCGGCCTCGGTCTGCACTGCTGCCCCTGAACGTGCGGCGGCAACTCCCGCAAAAGTTACGGCTGAACCTTTGAAGCAGGATGCAAAACTGCCGCTGCTTGCAATCGTCTCCACCGGCGGAACGATTGCGAGCACGGTTGACTACCGAACAGGCGCAGTCTCCTCCAAGTTCACTGCTGAAGATATTGTCCGCTCAATTCCGGAGCTTGCAGTCATCGCCCGCTACCACACGCTCCAGCCGTTCAATGTTCTTTCAGAGAACATGAATCCTGCAATGTGGCAGGAGCTTGCCCGCGCGGTTCATGATGAGATTGCATCAGGAGCAAAGGGTGTCATCGTAACCCATGGGACTGATACGATGCTCTACAGTGCTGCTGCGGTCTCCTTCATGCTTGAGACGCCGGTGCCGGTGATCTTTGTCGGCGCCCAGCGGTCTGCCGACCGGCCGAGCAGCGACAATGCGATGAATGCCATCTGCTCAGTGAAGGCCGGCATCTCAGACCTCGGCGAGGTTGTGGTGTGCATGCATGCAACGTCAGATGATGTTGCTTGCGCCCTTCACCGCGGAACGCGTGTTCGGAAGAATCACACCTCCCGCCGCGATGCGTTCCAGAGTGTTGGCAGAGGGCCGGTCGGTGTGGTCTCCTATCCTGACGGAAACGTCAACCTGACCGGTGACGCCGTGCTTCGCGGCACGCATGAACTTCGGCTGTTTGACCGGCTTGAACCGAACTGCGGCCTTCTCCAGTACTATCCGGGAATGAATCCAAATCTCTTCGATGCATTTTCCGGCTGCCGCGGGCTTGTCATCTCAGGAACTGGTCTTGGCCATGTGGGTACCGACTGCATCGAAAAGATAGCTGCGCTGAACGCTTCCGGGACTTTTGTAGTGATGACGTCCCAGTGTCAGGCAGGCGAGGTATGCGACCGCGTGTATGAGACCGGCCGCGATCTGCTTGCGGCAGGTGTTGTCGAGGGCGGCAGCATGCTGCCTGAGGTTGCGCTCGTGAAGCTGATGTGGGTTCTTGGCAACACTTCGCGCCCTGAGGACGCGGTTCGGATGATGCAGACGAACCTGAAAGGGGAGCTTGATTATGATCTGTGGAGGGAGATGTAAATGACCGACTTCGATTACGCGTCCCTTGGCCTGAAGGCGGGAATTGAGATTCACCAGCAGCTGAACACCAAAGAGAAGCTGTTTTCGCACACGCCGACACTCATCCGCGACTCAGCGGACCACACCGGCGAAGTTCGCCGGTATCTGCGTGTCGCAACGTCAGAGATGGGTGATGTGGACCGTGCGGCAAAGGAAGAGATGATGCAGGCCCGGCTGTTTACGTATTACACGTATGACACAACCGGTCTTGTGGAGATCGACGAGCAGCCGCCTGCCCCGATGAATCCTGACGCGCTGGATCTTGTGCTGACGATTGCCAAGATGTTTGGCATGACGCCTCTGCCGCAGATTCACACGATGCGCAAGATGATTGTGGACGGCTCTGCCACAAGCGGTTTTCAGCGGACTGCACTTGTTGCGCTGAACGGTGCAATTGATAACACCTGCCGGATTGAGACCGTCGCTGTTGAAGAGGATGCCTGTCAGCGCGTGACTGACGAGGTGTTTTCGGTTGACCGGCTTGGTATTCCTTTAATTGAGATCACGACCGCTCCCTGTATGAAAACGCCTGAGCAGGTGCATGATGTGGCCCAGTACATCGGTATGACGCTTCGTTCGACCGGCCGTGTGAAGCGCGGTCTCGGCACGATTCGTCAGGATGTGAACGTGTCCATCCGTGACGGCGCACGTGTTGAGATCAAAGGTGTGCAGGAGCTTGATCTGATTGCCGAGGTCGTCCGCCGCGAGGTGCAGCGTCAGCTGTCGCTTCTTGCGATCAAGGACGAGCTTGCCGCACGCAGTGCACTCGTGAACGGCGAGGTGTATGATGTCACTTCCGTCTTTGCAGGCACACAGTCGCAGGTGCTGAAGAAGGCAAAGACGATTCTGGGAACGGTGCTTCACGGCTTTGCAGGCCTTGTCGGTATGGAGATTCAACCGAACCGTCGGCTTGGGTCTGAGATGTCGGATTATGCAAAGAAGTGCGGGGTCGGCGGACTGTTCCACACCGACGAGCTTCCGGCGTACGGCGTGACAAAGGAGGAGGTCGCACTCCTTAAGGAGACTCTTGGTGCAGGTGAGTCTGATGCTGTGGTTATTGTTGCGGCAACGGAACAGAAGTGCCGGTGCGCTATTCAGATGGTTATCAACCGCGCGAAGATGGCGATGGAAGGTATTCCTGAAGAGACGCGCAAGATGCTTGAGGGCGGGTCCACTGCCTACATGCGTCCCCTGCCGGGAGCTGCACGGATGTATCCTGAAACTGATATTCTTCCGGTGCCGGTGTCGCAACCCTACTGGGAGAGCATTGCAATGCCTGAGCTTCTGACCGATAAGGCGAAACGGTTTGTTGCCGAGTACGGTCTTGATGCCGGCATGGCGCGTCAGATGGCGTTCTCTGAGAAGCTGCCGCTGTTTGAGCGTGCGGTTGCGGAGGGTGTTCGTCCGGTGTTTGCCGCGCGGACTATCCTTGCCTCCCTCAAAGAGCTCTCCCGCGCAGGCGTGACTGCTGACGCGATTCCTGACGACTCGGTGATTGCGGTGATGATAGCTGTTGAGGCGGGTCATGCAGCAAAAGAGGCGGTTGCTGATATTCTGTCTGCATGCGCTCGCGGCATGACGCTTGATGAGGCAGTATCCACGGTTGCTCCGGCATTCTCCCGCGAGGAACTGCAGACACTTGTCCGCGGTATTGTGACCGATCGTGCGGAGTTCATCAAGTCGCGTGGAAAGGCGGCTCTTGGCCCGGTAATGGGTGTTGTGATGAAGGAAGTGCGTGGAAGAATCGATGGAAAAGTCGTTTCCGAGGTTCTGGATGAGGAACTCGGACGAATCGTCTGATGTTTTCCGACTCTGCGAATCTGAAAATCATTAAGATATATTTAAGTGAATTAGGCACGAACAAGATAAGGAGTTCAATATGGGAAAGACAGGCAGCGTTAACTGGCACCAGGTAAAAGGTGTTAGCGGTCAGATCAGACTCGTTCCCCAGAGAGAGGGCGAGGTTAAGAAACCGGGACCGAATCAGAGATTCAAGAGATCAAGCATTGTTTCCAAGATCGAAAGCCGCATGGCAAACACCCAGCAACAGGGACGCCGCGGACCGAAGATCGCAGACCAGCGCATTCGCCGCCGGATCCGCAGATCTAAGAAGTCGATGATGGGCGCAAAGGCAAAAGCAAAGCGCTGATATTGTCTTAACAATAATCTCATCATCAATAATGGTGGGTGTATTCCCTCCATTCCAAGTTTTTCAGTTTGTTTTTATTTTGTGACTTTTTTGGTATCTCAACCCTTCATAACCCTGCAGCGCCTATAAATAGGTAACAATTATGGTGCATCTCACAGTTGATATTGGCGGGCGTCCCGGATCTGACTGCCGGGGTTTTTGTGCCTACTGTTACTTCAAGCACGCAAAGGATGTGCCAGCATTCGGCTGCCGGTACTGCCTCCCGTTCTTGAAAGGCTGTGACTACTGCACCCGCGGTGTAAAAGAAGAGTATGCCGGATTTTTGCCGCTGAAAGATGTCGCCGACTCATTCCTCGCCGACCTTCAGTCGGTGACTGATGAAGTGACCCGCATCACCATCTCCGGCGGAGGTGATCCCAGCTGCTACCCTGAGTTTACTGACCTCTTCGAACTGCTTGGAACACTGGAAGTCCCGCTGCATATCGGATACACCAGCGGCAAAGGTTTTGACGATCCCGCTATCGCAGACTTTCTGATCGCACACAACCTTCGGGAGATATCGTTCACCGTGTTTGCCGCTGATGCAAATCTCAGGCGTGAGTGGATGCATGACCCAACACCCGAGGCTTCACTTGAGATCATCCGTCGCCTTGCAGCAGAAATAGAGGTCTATGCAGCCGTCGTGATCCTGCCAGGCATCAATGACGGCGCCGTCCTCACCCAGACACTTTCGTGGCTCAGCGATGTCGGTGTCAAAGGCGTAATTCTGATGCGGTTTGCAAACACTCCTGAGCAGGGTCTGATCCTTGGCAACGCACCAATTCTTCCAAACCAGCGGACGCACACCGTCGAAGAGTTCAGAGAAATTCTGAAAGAGTCCGGCGCAGCATTTCCTTCGCTCAGGATATCTGGAACCCCGCTGTATGATCCTGCATTCGACTCCCCGTTCGCACTGCGGAATATGCCGGATCTGCTGGACCGGCTCCCGAAAATTCATAAAAAGGGAACCCTTATAACCGGAGCGGTTGCAACACCTTATATCAGATCAATAGTGTCGGCATGTGGCGGCGACCCTTCTTCGGTTGTCGGTGTCGCAAAAGAAATTGCATGCCTGATAACCATTGACGATCTCAGACAGCTTGATCTGTCTGTCCTTGAAGATACGGTAATAATTCCCGGTCGTGCCTTTCTGCATGATGCAGAGGCGGAGAAGGTCCTTTCTGCAGATGGTGTTTCCAGGACCGTTATCCGCGGACCTGAGATGCTCTCTGCCGACGGAGAGACAAGCATGGGTATGAGTGAGATCGATGTCCTTACCATGGAGATGGAAGGATTTTCTGCTCTTATCAGGTTGATAAATCAGTATGGATGCTCCACATGACATATGCGGAATTATACGATAAAATAGGATACACATTCAAAAATGAAGAGTATCTCAATTACGCATTGACGCGGACAGCGTACGCCCGCGAACATGAGATTCCGATGAGTGAAACCATGGACTCGTTTGCAGTCCTTGGGGACGCGGCGCTGGATCTTGTCATGATTAAAGAGATCATTATGGACGGCGAGTACGACAAGGGCGAGATCACCCGCAAAAAAATCGATTCGGTCAACATGACTGTTGTCAGAAAAATTGCCGAGGAACTGGATCTCCCCTCCTACATGCGATGGGGCAAAGGCGAGGTCCGCATGCAAATATGGACGAGCGGCCGTGTCTCTGCAGAATGTTTTGAAGCACTGGTCGGTGCGGCATACATGGACGGTGGTATTGATGCTGCCGCGAAAATTATCAACACCGTCCGCCGCGTGAAACCATAAGATGTGCTTTGCATCGGATGTTCCGACTTCTGAGCTTTTCGATGCCGGTATTTTTCTTTTCTGAATTTTTTCTTTAAATATTGTCTTCGTGGTGCCTCACACAATTCGTCAATTCATTAGACGGTCATCATATCATAATTTATTTCTTCGGAATGCGATACATTATGGTATCATGGTGAAGGTGAAGGCATCGCATATTCTGGTGAAGACCGAGTCTGAGGCAAAGCAGTTGATGAAGCAGCTCTCTGACGGGGATGATTTTGCAAAGCTTGCAACGCTCTACTCTCAGTGTCCTTCCGGCAAGTCCGGCGGCGATCTCGGATATTTCGGAAAGGGTCAGATGGTTAAGCCGTTCGAGGACGCAGCGTTTAAGGCAAAGGCCGGTGAGGTTGTGGGTCCGGTAAAGACGCAGTTCGGCTGGCATGTGATCAAAGTTACCGATGTGAAAAATTAAGGATTTTCTGGTGTTGTGAATGGATGCTGCTACCTTTTTGTGCTGCGTTGAGGCGATAAAAAGCGGAGATGCTGCAATTCAGGAGGATGCAGCAAATCAGATCGCGGCTCTGAATGATCCTTTGATGCTGCCGCAGATTCAGCATTATGTCTCTGACGCAAGTCCGCTCGTGCGGCGGGTGATGCTCTGGACACTCAGGAATTATACTTCGCAGATTGAGTACTCATCCCTGCTTTCCTGTCTGCGTGATCCAGACATGGCAGTGCGCGAGGCTGCTCTTGTGTTGTTTATGGAAGGAGGCAGCGCGTCAACCTGCGCACTTGTTGATGCGGTGTCCTCGACCGATGACTCTCTGCGGTTTTCCGCTGTTGAGGCACTCGGTCAGTTCCGTACAGCCGAGGCTGTTCTTCCTCTGATTGCTGCGGCGGTGTCGGAAAATCCTGATATCCGCGAGGTAGCGGTTCTGTCGCTTGGTGTGTATGCGGATGCACGTGTGATTCCACCACTCATCGCAGCACTCAACGACGCACCGGAGATTCGTCTTGCTGCGCTTGAGGGGCTGAAGACCCGCCCTCTTTCTTCTGTTGATGCAGGGAAGGTGTCCGGTTGCCTATCTGATGCCGACCCTGCGATTCGCGCGGCAGCAGTCGCGGTCCTTGGCGAGCATGCCCCGGACTCCTGCGCTGATGATGAGAGTTCGGCAGTCCGTCGCACTGCTGCCCAGGTTATTGCGTCCCCGGAGATTCTTGGAAAGCTGTGCGGCGATGCTGAACCTTCGGTCCGGATGGCAGCAGCAGAGTCTGTCGGCAAACGAAAGTATGCACTTGAGGATGTTTTGCTGCCGCTGCTTTCCGATGAGGTTCCGGGTGTCCGCCGTGCTGCGGTAACCGGACTTGCGTTTTCACAAAGGCCGGATGTTGTCTCTGCACTGATTGGATGCCTGTCTGATCCAAAGCCGGGTGTGCAGGCTGCGGCAGCAACAGCTCTTGGTGAGATCGGCGGCGATGAGGTAATTGCGGCGCTGTCTGCATCATCACAAAGCGGCAATGCAATTCTTCGCGGCATTATGAAGAACGCTCTCTCTGCGGCGATGAAGAAATCGTCGTCTGAATAATGTGTTGACGCTGTGCCGCGAAAAAATTTCATCGATTTTTTTTTATCTGGGTCTCGCTTGGAGTAACCAAATAAAACCACATACGGGGAATCCCAAGCAATGATGTTCATCACTGCATAACTTCCATTGAAAAATAAAAAAAAAGTTTTGAACTCTGCTCTCAGATCTTCTGCCCGCACTCAGAACAGAATTTTGTTCCTGCCAAAAGCTCTGCCCCACAGGCAGGACACTTCGGTGACCCGATCGGAGTTCCGCACTCAGGGCAGAACTTTGCACCTGCGGCAAGTGCTGCACCGCATTTTGCACATTTGCCTGCTGCCGCGGGCGGCGCCATAGCTGTTCCGCACTCAGGACAGAACTTCGTTCCTGTCGGCGCTGCAGTCCCGCACTTCTGGCACTGGACCTGCGATGTGCCCGGCTGACCGCCGAACGGAGCAGGCTGGCCCGCTGCCATTCCTGCCATGCCCTGGGCCATCATATTGCCCATACCGACACCGGCCCCCATACCTGCACCCATCATCGCAAAGCCTGCGCCTTCGCCGCCGCCCTGCGCGGCGCCAGCCCCTATCCCCTCAATCGCCTTACCGGACTGGTACTGGATATAGTTCACGCCAAGAGCTGACATTGCGCCGCGCTTGTTGATCGCCTCCTGAACCTCCTCAGGCATATTGATGTTCAGACCGGCGAACTTCATGATCTTTACGCCGTAAATCTCGGTCTCGCGGCCAAGCTTTGCGAGGCAAAGCTGCTCAATCTCCTGCAAGTATGCAGGCATATCAAGAACTCCCATCTGTTTCTTTGCCTTCAGCTCGCCCAGCGTGTCATTGAGGACAACAACAATCTGCGCCTTAAGCCAGTCAACAATTTCCTCAGACTTCGTCAGACCCTTGGTGCCGACAAATTCCGTAATCAGCTGGAGCGGGGCGACAACCTTGTACGAGAACTGGCCGAATATTCTCAGCTGCACAACGCCGAAGTCCACGTCGCGGAATGCCAGAGGTTGGCTTGTTCCGAACTTATCCCGGAACTCTCTCTTCTGCACCCAGAAGAACTCGCCGATCTGCACATTACCGAGAACCGTTCCTGCGATATCTTTGAGAACCGGAATGTTTTGGGTCGTCAGTGCATACCGGTCAGGCCGGTCAAAGACCGCGAGAGCCTTTCCGTCACGGAAGAAGATACCATACTCATCCTCGCGAACGAGAACGTTGTCGTTCCACATCACGTTTCTCGGGAGGCGCCACATCACATTGTCGCCTTTCTTGTCCTCAACCCAGTAGAAACCTTTTCTGGAGTCTGCCCCTTCAATATCGGAGCCGGATCCGATTTTTTTGTTAACTTTCGAAAATAATGCCATTACAATGCACCAAGCCCTGCCATTGTGATAATGCGCTTTTCAAACACTGCCGATAACTCAGAAAGTCCGGAGCGGATGTCGCGGAGATCTGCTTTCACCAGACCAAAGTCTCCTGAATCACTTGACGCAAGAGCCGTTCTGCAAAGCTCGCCGAGACCGTTGATTCCTTCAACGAGAGCAAGATCAAACTCATAGAGCGTATTCAGTTCAGCATCGGTGACTCTGTATGCCGGAGAGATTCCTGAGTAACCCTGCTCTGCGTGGCGGACTCTGCTCTCCGCGGTCTTTGCCGCAGAGACGACCGTTGCAATGTCGTTCATCATATCCAGTTCAAGTGCATTGCCTGCCCGTTCGCGAATCAGTTCAAGCGGCTGCAGGACATTTGACTTCAGAAGATCTGCAATCTGCACCCGAAGCAGGGAATCTGCAATGCGCAGATCCTCTTTCTGCCGGTATCCGCGAAATCCCGGAATGCCCAGCTGAATCTTCTTCAAAAGGCCGCGGTCATCCTCAACTTTGTTTCGTAAATCTGTCATATTTTCAAACTCGTTCGATATACTTTTGTTACTTCTTTGCCGCGATATATACTATTGCAGCAAGCGCGATTCCGATCAGTGCTCCGCCAAGAACCAGCAGCAGGTCAGCTCCTGAGTAGAGCAGAATGAATATTGCGCCAATTATTGCAAACAGCGCTCCGGCTCCTGTGATTACCGGCTCTTTTTTGCCGACTGCAAAGGATAATGCGATCATTATGAGGCCGGTGCCAAGAAGGAACACGCCTGCCGCAGCCAGAAGACCAGTGCCTAAGTGCCCGATCAGAACCGCAATGCCAAGCATCAGGACAACACTCAGCCAGCCGATCTGAAATCGCTTGTTTTCAGTATTTCCCATTACTTTTCTCCGTTCATGTGGATATCTGTTTTCAGAATTGGATACTGCGAGGCAAAGAACTTTCTCCGAAGGGCTACTCTGAGAGTTTGCCAAGCCTGATGCGGCATGCGGTCATCTTCTCAAACTCACCGCGTGCCTCATAACAGTTGGCGAGGCCTTCAAGAGAGTTCTGCGCGTCAGGCCGCAGTACCAGTGACCGCTCAAATGAGGCAACTGCGTCCCCGTACCGCTCAAGGCCCGCGAGTGACTGCCCGAGTCCGCACCATGCATCCGCATCGTTTGGTGTTAAGTCGCACAACTGCTGAAATGCCGCGGCAGCTTTCTCAAAACGCTTTGCCGCGAGAAGTTCATCAGCGGTCTGCTTCCAGAACACCGGATTATTCGTCGGGTGAAATGTCATGCCAGATACATCAACCCGCAGAGCAAAAAAACAAACTGATCACAGAATCAAACAAAAGAAAAGTGCTGATATCGGGATTCGAACCCGAGTCGCTGGCGTGAAAGGCCAGCATGATTGGCCACTACACTATATCAGCAGGGCAGTCTTGCCTATAAAGGTTGACGTTGGCAAATAAAAAGATTATGATTAGCCTCTGAGATTCGCTCAGTAGGCGTCGCCTTCGGTTCTGGTGACTTCCTGAAATACCGGAAGCAGCTTGCGGTAGACTGACCCTGGCTTACCGTCGCCGACAATACGGCCGTCGATCTTGGTGATTGCGCAGATTTCAGCAGCGGTTCCTGTGACCATTACTTCGTCTGCGGTGTAGAGATCGAACAGACCAAGTTCGCAGACCTCATAGGGCACACCGATCTTGTCCAGAAGCTCAAGAAGCACCTGACGGGTGATTCCCTTGAGGTTGTTGATGGTTGGCGGCGTGTAGAGTTTGCCGTTCTTTACCAGATAGATGTTGTCGCCTGAGCCTTCTGCAAGTTTTCCGGTGCGGTCAAGGAAGATTGCCTCGTCGCCGCCTTTGTAATTTGCCTCAATTTTTCCAAGGATATTGTTGAGATAGTTCAGGGACTTGATGTTTGGCGGAAGGGAGTCCGGCGTGTTTCTGCGGACACACACGGTTACTCCGGTCAGACCGGTCTCATAGAGGTCGCCGTACATTGCGCCCCACTCGCTTGCTGCGCAGACCACGGTCGGTTTTGGGCATCTGTGCGGGTCAAGACCCATCGAACCGACACCGCGGCTGATGATCGGGCGGATGTAGGCATTTTTGAGATTATTTTTGCGCAGCGTCTCTTTGATGATCTCTGCCATCTCTTCCTTTGTTACGGGAGGCACAAGATCAATCGCCTTTGCTGAGTCAAACAGACGGTCCACGTGCTCGGCAAGCCGGAACACACGTCCGTCGTAGGCACGGATTCCCTCGAACACACCATCGCCGTAGAGGAAACCGTGATCAAAAATGGATACCTTCGCCTCGTTTTCGGGGAAGAATTTTCCATCGATATATACTAACATGAAAGTATTATTGTTGGTTCTTCGTTATAATTCCTATCCTATCATTTACTCTGTGTTTGTGGTTATTCCAAATGAAACCAAGATGGAAAAATTTCAAATAGGAGTTACGCGGTGTGAAATAGCATAAGAAAAAGGGTTTCTCTGTCCTCGGTTTTATTTGGGGCAACCACGGAACATACTGAACACACGGAATTCCGTGTGCTCAGTGTGTTCCGTGTTTACTCCGAGCGAGACCACCTACAGATAATTTTCAAACGATGTATCTCACCACCGCGGAACTCTGTTTGAGGATAGTTTTGTTGCCGGGAGTGCGGCAACAAAATTATACTCGTAAAATCTTTAAAATAAGATAATATCCTCATATAACAGTAATTCATATTTTTGTTGCCGCTGTTGCCGCTAAAACCGTATTCTGTATATGAATAATTTTTTACTTACAAACACAATGTCAAAACATCGGCAACACAAAATAAAAATCCGCAGTATTTGGTTTGAATCAAAAATAACTCCCGAATGTGAGTCAGTTTTGTTGCCGCATGATGCGGCAACATATCATGGACCTATATCTTAAGTCCTCTCATGCACCGTGAACCCAGTCGCCTTTGCGGTCGCCGGTGATCTCCTGCTTCCAGATAGGAACTCTCTCCTTCAATCGCTCGATGATGTAGCGCGAACCTTCGTATGCCTCAGGACGGTGGCCGGCACCGACCACAATCACCACAATCGTCTCGCCAAGGGTGAGTCTGCCGTAGCGGTGGATGATGTCCACTGAGTTCAGCTGAAACTTTTCTATTGCTTCAGCAGCAATATCTGCAAGATCTTTTTCAGCGACCGGAACAAACGCCTCAATTTCGAGAGCGTCCATGTTGTCATCACGGACACAGCCGATAAACACAATCTGAGCGCCGTCAGCATGCGTTCGTGATGCAGCGATCAGTGCGCCGATATCAATATTCTCTTTTTGTACTGCAAGTACCATTTTTCTTTATCCTCCCGAGACCGGCGGGTAGAGCACGATCTCATCACCCTCACCTACGGTGATTTCTGCTGCCTCTTCTGAGTCGATACGCTCGCGGTTGTACATGATGATAACATGACCGCGAAGTCTGTTCTCTTCAAAGAGCTCCCCGCGTGCTGCGGGGATTATTTCTGCGAACTTCTCAAGAGCCGCAAGAACTGTTGCCCCTGAGTCTGTAGTGATCATATTTTTTTCGCCGAACTGTTCGCGAAACTTCGCGAACGCCAGTATTGTTACTTCAGTCATTGGGTATCCTCGGTAATGGTTTTTCCTGAACAGACAGAACATCTCGAACTTTTCTTTACCGAGAAAACATCCATGCTGTTCACTGCCCCGTCCCAGAGCAGGAGTTTTCCTGCAAGGTTATCCGGAGAACCGGTCAGGTATTTTATGGTCTCCTGCGCTTCAATCGACCCGATAACCCCTGCGGCCGATCCAAGAATTGGCGTGCCTTTCGTGGTCTGGGCGTTTGGGAATATGCAGGATAAGCACGGGGTAATGCCCGGGATTATCAGTGTTGCCTGACCGGAAAGGCCTGCGACTCCTCCATGCATAAGAGGAATTCCTGTTCTTTGCGAAAATTCATTGAGCACATATCGGGCTACGAAGTTGTCCATCGCATCAACGATGATGTCGGCATCCCCTATCAGCTGCGGCGCAGTTTTTTCATCGATGAACGAGGAGAACGCGGTTACTTTGATGTCAGGGTTGAAGGCTTCAAGAGTCAGCTTCGCTGACGCTGCTTTTGGCATGCCGATCCGATCCTGCCGGTGCAGAATCTGGCGGTTCAGGTTGGTGACTTCCACCACATCGCAGTCAGCGACCCTGATGTGGCCGACGCCTGCTGCCGCAAGATAGAGTGCGACCGGTGAACCGAGCCCGCCGGCTCCTGCGAGAAACACGGTAGCCTCGTCAAGTTTTCTCTGGCCCTCGTTCCCGATGACCGGAATTTGTCGGATGTATCGCTCGTTCATACCATACCTCGTACTGTTTTCAGGCACTCAACCGCGTCATGGCGTTTCTGATCCACGGCGTTTGTTTTCAGCCACAGGGCAAGTGCAGATTTTGTATCCTCTGCAATTCCCGCATCACGGAGAACCCGCCGGTAGGTGCGGTCAGGATAATAGATTGCCTTGCAGGCACGAAGAAGCTCTGCCTCTTCTTCATCACTGATGACCGCGGCCTCCTTTGCCGCGGCAAAACTTGCGCGGATGTTCACCATCGGTTCAGAGAGGGCAGTGTGCGTTTCCGGATCATAGACGAGCCCCACTTCATCGTCGGCATTGATTTTTCCATCCTTATACCACCGATAAATCTCGCCGATGCCGATCATTCCAAGCGTGTCCATCTCCGACGCCCGCAGAGCTCCCATCGAGGACGAGCCGACCACTTTGATGCCGGAACGAATCGCCGAAAGAATTTCGCGGTGGCCTACCGCTCGGTCCTGAAAGAACACGCCGTCGATTAAGACGATTACTTTTGCACCTGACGCTGCGGCTGCGGTCAGGTCACCGCGCTTTGCCGGAGGCAGATACTCTGCGTCCGAAAGAATTGTCCGCGCCTCTTCAGGCGGTAGACTTGGGCCGATGAATACGACGGCGCTCGGCATCAATGCACCTCTTACCTCTGCGTTCATTATCAATCGTAAAGCACTCAAGCCCCGGAACAATCACGCGGACGACCGGAATTTCAAGGCCAGGGTCGGTGAGGTCGCACACAATCACCCGTTCGAGACCCGCGGCCTTCAGCCGTTCAATGATTGCGAGAATGTCGGTCTTGAAGTCCGGTGTCGCGCAACCCGCGATCTCAGAGAACGATTTTGTCGACTCGGTCTTGAACCAGTAGGCATTCATCCTCTTCACGCGATCATAGCCCATCATCTCGCGGAACGATGCGATGGTTGCATCCTCGCGTGCTCCGTGAATCTGCGTTGCCCGGCTTTGCGCTACTTCGGAGAGTGCCCGAATCACCGCAATCTCAGGATTTGTGTGGGTCCCCATTCCAATTGTCAGAAGCCTCGGGTCTTTGAGGGTGACGTCGTCAGCAACCGCTGCAATCGTCGGGACGCCGAGGTCAGAGGTGATGTCCTTCAGCGTGACTTCGACCCCTGCCTCCGTAAACTTTGCAAGCATCTCGGCGGCATGGCCGGTGAGGTCGGTGATTGCCGGTCCTGTCTCCCGCGTTGCTTCGACCAGCGACCATGAGTCACGCTCGATGACCTCGGTCAGGGCATAGAAGACTGCCTCTTCGATTGTGTTGCCGGATGCAATCCCGTTGGAGCTGGAGCGGAAGAGTCCGGGAAGGTAGTGGGGGTTTGGATGAATCACGGTGCAGAGGGGGACTTTTACCGGGCAGTTGTTCGTAAGGTCCCATGCATCCATCCAGGGAAGTTCCATGCGGGCATCGGTTGTTTTCGGAAGGATGAGATCTTCAGGGTGAATACAGTCCTCGGTGAGGGAGAGCATCTCATACGAAGTCGCCGCAAGATCGCGCGGCATGGCTTCTGCTGAGTAGCGTTCAATTCCTTCCATGATTCCTGCGACCCGTGCCTCGGCTTCGGTTCCTCCTTTTCCGTTATAGACGGAGATCGCACCGTCCGCTGCGGTCGGGCGGATACAGGAGTAGACCGGTATTCCGATCCGGTCAAGGTTTGTTATATCTGCAACACGGGTGATGCCGACAATCTGGACCAGCGGTTCGATGGATGCAAGCGTCTCCTCAGGAGTTTTGCTGCGTTCGGTCTGGCCGCAGTAGACTTTCGGAGACGGTTGAAGCTCTATCATTGTATTCATAATCGTTCGGGAACGCTATTGAGGATTTCGCTCAGAGCGTTCGCATGATTTTATATGTTGTCCCCGCGAACATATGAACATTCACACTGTGAAATTCTGTTGGAGATGGATATGAGTACAAGCCTCCTTACGTCCTGCAAAGGCTACCGGTACGAGAACGGAACTGTTGCCGAGATCGATGATGTCGTGGTCAGTGAAGAGGTCATCACCCTCCATCTCAATGGATCAGAGTATCTGAAAATTGTTGCGAGCAACGAGTATCTCACCGAGTTTGGCGCAGGTTTTTTCATCGCATCGGGAGTTGCGGAAAAAATTCTTTCAGTGTGTGTTGACGGGACTGATATTTTTGTGGACGCAGTAGTTCGGGATGCGCCTTCTGCGAAAACAGAGAGATGCGTGAGCAGTGACGGAACAATAACGCCGGATGAGATCTTTTCCCTTCGCGAATCTCTGAATGCCGAGGCATGGCAGCAGTCCGGCGGTCTGCACTGCGCAGCACTCTGGCACAATCACTCCTGTGCGTTTGTGGCGTCTGATATCGGCAGGCACAATGCGGTTGACAAGGTGATCGGATGGATGGTGCTTCAGGGGCTGGCCCCCTCCCTCTGCGCGATCGGCTGCACCGGCAGGCAACCGGCAGGCATGGTTGCAAAAGCGGTGAATGCTGGCATCCCAATTATCGTATCCCGTGCTGCGGCAACGCTTCAAGGAGCAGCGCTTGCAGAGTCGTCTGGCGTTACGCTGGTTGGGTTTGCCCGCGAAGGCAGGTTCACCGTCTACTCCCGTCCCAACCGTATAACTGATCTGAATCCAACATCCGGCGAGCCAAAACCTGCGCAGAACTGCGGAGCTCTTGCCTCCCCGCTTCGCGGTCTTCGCTACCGCGACGGTACTGTAGTGCCTGTTGAGGATGCCGCGGTTGCCGAGGATGTGGTAACTCTGTATCTGAACGGCAGTGAGTTCATCAAAACCGTCGCAAGCCTTGAGCATCTGTCTGAGTTTGCGGTAGGATTTTTTGTGGATGCAGGGCTTGTCTGCTCTGCATCAGATATCAGATCCGTGAAGGTCGAAGGGGCCTCTGTGTATGTGGACGCGGTCTGCACTGTCTGTGTTGCAGGCGAGATGGAGTCTTCCGGAGGATTTGCCCCGCACAAACCCCGCGGTCATGCCGAGGCCGGCGGCAGCATTACGCCTGATGAAATATTCATCATCCGTGAAGCAATCAACGCCGAGGTCTGGGACGCAACCGGCGGTCTGCACTGTGCGGTGCTGTTCCATAACCATCAGGTGGTGTTCCTTGCGTCAGACATCGGCAGGCACAACGCGGTCGACAAGGTGATCGGGTACATGATCCTGAACAATATTCCCCCAACCGAGTGTGCGATCGGCAGCACCGGCAGACAGCCTGCCGGAATGGTGACAAAAGCCGCGAATGCTGGCATTCCTATTATTGTATCCCGTGCCGCATCAACCGAGAAAGGGATCAAAACCGCGCAAACCTCGCACGTGACCCTCATCTGCTTTGCCCGCCCGCCGCGGTTTACGATCTATACGCATCCGGAACGTGTCGATATGAAATAAAAAAAGATATTTAGTTTTCAGCGTCAGCGGCCTTCTTCGCCCGCTTTACCCGCTCTTTTGTGGTAAAACCGGTGATGTGATCCAGATACTGGCGGAATCTTTTGTTGGTGTCAAGAATAATCTTGTCTGCCTGTTCGTCAGGCATTGCAAGGACTTCTTTATTGGTCTCGGTGTCAACGATGACGGTTTTGTTTTTCTCTCCGGCCCAGACCTCAAGACGCGACATGCTCCCGTACGAGATCTTGTAGTGTCCATCCTTTTCTGCTGGTGTTGCCTCAAAGATGTCAGTGAATCCTGCGGCAATGCGGTCAGGCAGATCCTTGGTCATTCCACGCTTAACTTCATATTCCTGCATTGTACTGTATCTCTATTTGACGCGGGAATTTAAGTATTTGTCAATTGGAAATATTTGCACGATGAGAACCTTTATTCAAATCCAGGAGTATGTATCCACATGGATGTAACCGAAGCCGTCCGCGTGGAGTCCCCTGCGCCGACAGCAAAAGAGATTATACTTCTGACCGGTTTCCCGGGTGCAGGTCTTGTGGGGAGTATTGCCCTGCAGTACCTTGTGGAAACCGCAGGTTTTGTTCACCTCGGCAATGTCACGAGCAGATTTCTGCCGCAGATCTCTCTTGCCACTAACGGCCTTGCCCAGGCACCGGTCAGGCTGTATGAAAAGGACAACTACGTCGCAATTCTTGCCGACGTACCAGTTCCACCGCAGGTATCCTACGAGTTCTCTGCTGCCATGATTGCATGGTTCTCCAAGAAAACCACCATAACTGATATTGTGGTTGTTGGAGGAGTCAGTTCCAGCGGCGAAACAGAAAGGGTGTTTGGTGTTGCAACAACTCCTGAAGCGCTGGAAAAGATCAAGGATACCACAATCATTCTTCCCGCACTCAGCATCACCGGAGTTTCCGGCAGCCTCATCATCGAAGCACAGCTTCGCGGCATTCCCGCAACCGGATTTCTGGTGGAGACCAACTTCAATGTCGATCCGCGTGCGGCAATTGAAGCGCTGAAAGCTCTCAACAGCCGGTACGGATTCAATGTCGATACCGCTCCATTAATGGAGCAGGCCGATCAGGTGGAGGCCATGATGCACCAGCTGGCAAATGATGTACTGGATCAGGAGCAGTCCGAGGAAAAACCGATCTCTGCCGGTGAGCAGATGATGTACGGGTGAGTGTGATGCAGCTGATAGGTCTTGCCGGAATCTCTCCCGAAGTTATTGTCGAACTGAAGAAAGGTCGTCCGAGAACCGTGGAGTTTGTCAGTGCCCAGAATGTGGTGTCAGCATCTGCTGTAAAAGTGGGCGATCCGGTGTTCATCTCCTCTGTTCCGCAGGACGATCTGACGGCTGGCGATCCAGGAATCATTGCAACGGTCACTGCTTCTGCAGTTACGATGCAGCGAATTTCAAGCGCGGTTCCTGGCGTCTACCATGAAGAGCGTGAGCGTCTGTCTGTTCGTCTGCAGCTGAAGATTGCCTGCACCTCTCACATCAAACGGGTTTTGGACCGCGGATGCTGCAAAGTCCTCCTTGTAGATGTGGTGGAGTGCAGCTGTCCGCGGGCAAAATAACTCTCATATCCTATTTTTGCGATTTTATTTGAGGAGAATTTATTATCTGGAAACTCCTATAGATTAGAGCATTCATCCGCGGGCTTGTGGCTTAGCCAGGATATAGCGTCGGGCTTCTAACCCGAATGTCGGGGGTTCGAATCCCTCCAGGCCCGTTTTTTCGTCATTTTTCTTTCATCTTTACCGACACCTTTATTAATTCTGAGGTAGATTTATGTTTGTAAGCAGTTTACGGAGGTGAACTGCGAAAATATGTGATTAAGCTGCAAGGGTTGTACAGGACTTATCACTTGATGATGAAGTCGGAATTGTCTGCTGAATAAATGTGTTTTCTTGTGTCTCTTTTATCTGATTGCTGAATCAATACTGTATAGTATCCAATGCCAGATGACACTCCTGCTGATATTCTGATCTCTTCTGCCGAATCCCTGCTTAACGCTGCCTCTGATGAGGTTTCCTCAGGCAATCCGGAAGCTGCCGCAGAACTTTTGGAAAAAGCCGTAACCGATCTGTTGACTGCTGGCTCCTGCATGGTTTCTGGCATCCCATCAGAAGATATTACCGCACTCGAAAGCAGTCTGGCACGCATTCTTCGCGCACTTGCGGAGAGGTTTGGCATCCTGCCCGAAGATCATCAGCCGATCTTTGCCCTGCTCCCTGATGCCAGACTCGTTCTGGATGAGGGGACAGCCCAGGCCGCGCAGACGCATCAACCGGTTTCCGGCGTCCGTGATGTGGTGCTGGCAGTGTATGAATCTGACGATGGGGAAACCCTGCACTCTGACGAGGAGACGGACCGTTATATCTCGATTGGAAAAATGCTTCTTGAGCTTCTTGAAGGACAGCGGACACTTCAGGACGCGGTGTTTGCCGAGGACGGGGCATATGATGCGTTTCTGGGCGTCGCGTCTCCCTATCTGATGGCAGGCGCTGCCTACCTTAGCGGAGAGGATGCATCTGAGTCCTATGATGAGAAAATTCCAAAAATGCTTGACGGTCCGGTTAAACGACTGCTCAGACTGCTGGTGTCCCTTTTGACATCCGCATTCATGTCAGGACTTTTACTGCTGGTGATCCGCAGACTGCTTGCCGCACGAAAGATCCGTCCGGGCATTATGGACAATGTTATCTTTGCAGGATCTGTTGCGTCCCTAGTTGCTGCAAACCTGCCGATGCTTATTGACGGCGCACTGCAGACGGCAGCAGAGCTGCGCGAGCTGCATCATATCATCGTTCAATCGAACGACGGATTTGATATCCCAGTTGAGTAACAACCAAAAAAAGTATTTTTAGAGTTTTGTTACGATGGTGACAATGTCACCGTCGGCAACTTTGTGCTGCAGACCCACTTTTGCCGCATCATGCTTGACCGAGGTTCCCCAGATCTTTGCATATCTGAACTGGTCCACGAAGTCGCGGTGAAGTCTGCGGCAGACATCTTCGATGGTACTGCCTCTTCGCATGATCATCGGCTCTTCCATGTCAGCCTCTTCGCCGTAGGGCTTCATGTAGATGCGGATGAATCCGAGATAGTCATAGATTGCATCCTGCAGTTTTTCAAGATTGTAGCCTGAGTGCGCAGAGATCATAATCGGATCAACGCCGTACTTTTCCCGCATTCCGTCCTCCACTTCTTTTCGCTCGTCTTCTGAGATGAGGTCCACTTTGTTGATGGAGATGAATGCAGGGATATACATACGGTTGCCCATCATTGCGTCAATGACATCGTCCTGCGTCACATTGTTGCCGCGGATAAGAACATCTGCGTTCATGACCTTGCTTTCTGCAAGGATTGCACGAACCTCTTCAATATCCATGTCAACCGCACCGACGGTGTTTAAGCGTATACCGCCGTATCCGGTCCGTTTGATGGTGATATCAGGCTTTGGTTTATTGATTCTGATACCTGCGTCGTAGAGCTCATGCATCAGCACATCCACGTGGACACCGTTGAACACGTCTCCGAGGATGACAATCAGATCTGCCGTTCTGACGACCGCGATTACTTCCTTTCCGCGGCCTTTGCCCATTGCTGCTCCCGCAATAAGACCTGGAATATCCAGAATCTGAATCTTTGCACCCTTATACTCCATCAGTCCCGGGACTACCGTCAGGGTTGTGAATGCATATGCTGCGGTCTCGCTTTCTGCTCCGGTCAGTTTATTCAGGAGCGTGGACTTACCAACCGACGGGAAACCCACAAGAACGATCGTTCCGTCGCCGGATTTTTTCACCGAGTATCCTTCGCCACCTCCGGCAGACTTCATTGCGCGGCTGACGGCATCATCCTTAATCTTGGCGAGTTTGGCTTTGAGCCGGCCGATATGCTGCGAAGTTGCCTTGTTATATCTGGTATTTCTGATCTCATCCTCTAAGGATTTGATCTCTTCGTCAAGGCCCATTGTCTTAGCATATTCGTTCTGTTATTAGATGAACATATGGAATCACTTCTGCGGTGTATCGGTATCTATAAATATCGCTTACGATAACATTAGTTACGCAAGTTCTCTTGCTGATATAGTGTAGTGGCCAATCATGTCGGCCTCTCACGCCGACGACTGGGGTTCGAATCCCCATATCAGCACTCCTTTTCTTTATCATCTCTTACAGACAACATTGTGTACTTTTCCATGTATGATGTCATCGTAGTCGGTGCAGGACCGACCGGTTCCACCGCCGCCCGCCTTTGCGCTCGTGCCGGGCTTTCGACGCTTGTTGTCGAGGAGCATGCGGCAGTCGGCTATCCGGTGCAGTGTGCCGGACTTCTGTCCAACTCAGCGTTTGCCGAGTGCGAGGTGTCGGGAGCGAGTGTTTTCAACATGGTCAGCGGCGCAAAAATCTGCGGCTCACCCGGGCATGAGCTTTCCTTTGACGCAAAAACGCCAAAGGCATATGTCGTGGACCGCGGACGGCTGGATCATGAGATGGCAGAACGCGCCGCAGAAAGCGGTGCGGAATTTCTTCTGAAAACCTATGTCACAAGCATCAACCCGGAAAAACGAGTGATCACTACAACAGGTGTGCGGGGAAAAGAAGAGATTCCCTATAAAATTCTCATCGCAGCCGACGGGCCGCGGAGCGTTGTTGCCAGAGGCCTTGGCATCGCCCCTTCGCGCTTCATCTACTCAGGCATTCAGGCTGAGATACGGTGGGACGGCAGTCCCAACCTTGTTGAGCTGCATCCCAATGCCTCGCCGGATTTTTTTGCCTGGGTGATTCCGCTCTCAGCATCCCGCGCACGAATCGGACTCTGCGGTCTGAAGGATGTTCCCGCTCGGTTTGCTGCGTTCGCCGCGAAATTTTCGCCGTCCAACATCCATGAGGTCACCGGCACCATTCCCTTAGGCATCAGAAGCCGCACCTACGGTTCAGGCTGTATGATTGCCGGCGACGCTGCCGGTTTTCCAAAACCCACCTCAGGCGGCGGGGTCTACACCGGTGCCAGGTCAGCCCGTCACGCGGCCTCCGTCACCGTTGATGCCTGCGAGAGCGGGGACTTTTCTGACAAAATGCTTTCAGGGTATGAAAAGCTGTGGCATGCGGACTTCGGCAGGGAGCTGGAGCTTGGCATGAAGGCGCTGAATCTCCGCCGCACGCTATCTCCTGATGAGATAGACAGAGCGATTGATGCCCTCAATACACCTGAAACTCTCGATCTCATCCTGAACTCAGGCGACATGGATAAGCCCTCGGCACTTCTGAGAAAACTGATGTTCAGACCTGAACTCATCCGCACCTTTGGCGTTCTCGGCATAAAATCCATGATACGAAGTATGATGGATTGAGTGACTGAAATCAGTTCGTAATACTTATTAGTGAATACGTGTTATTGTAACTGAGATGCATATTCCTGATTTTCTGTTCGGTTACAGCAGTGTGGGTGTTCCGGTTGGTATTATCTTCTGGATCATCGCCCTGGTGTTTATCGCGCTTTCCATCAAATGGGCGCGAAACAATCTTGATGAGTCCAAAATCCCGATTCTTGCTGTAATCGCCGCAGGAATTTTTGCACTGCAGGCATTCAACCTCCCGACCGGTTTTGGGGTAAGCGGCCACCTTGTCGGAGGAGCACTCGCAGCAATTGTGCTCGGCTCTCCGTTTGCAGCCGTTTTTATCCTCACGATCGTTCTCGTGATTCAGGCGCTGGTGTTTGGGGACGGCGGCGTTCTGGCGCTTGGTGCAAACATCATCAATATGGGTGTCATCGCAGGATTTGTGGGCTTCTACTCGTTCAAAGCCTTGAAGGAAAGAGTCGGTGTTCCAGCGTCCGCAGCAGTTGCCGGCTGGCTCGCCTGCGTGATTGCGGCATGTGCCTGCGCAGTTGAAATTGCCATTCTCGGCGCTGTTCCTCTTGCGGTCGGCCTTCCAACCATGTTTATCTATCATGCAATCATCGGTGTCATCGAAGCGGCAATCACGGCAATAGTGGTTGTTCTCATCTTCAATGTCAGGCCGGAACTTGCCGGAAACACCGAGAAAAAAGCAATGCCGATCAACAAGTTCCTCGCTATCGGTCTTGTAATTGCGCTTGTTATCGGAGGAGCTGCGGTCTTCTTTGCATCAGGCGACCCAGACGGACTTGACAGCACGCTTCTTGTGGGCGGCGGTGCAAAAGATATCTTCGCTCCGGCGCACGGAGAGATCGAAGAAGCTGACGATCCCATCGGCTGGGTATCCCCGATGCCGGATTATGTTCTCGGCGGTGAGGACTCAGGGGCTCTTGGCGGACTGATAGCGCTCGTGATAGGAATTGCTGCGGCTCTGATAATTATTCTTGTTGCGGCGAGAATCGTCTACAAAAAATCTGAAACATAACGCTGTTAGGATGCAGAGGTATCCTTCCTTTTCTTTTTTCTCACATTCTGGTATGACGAATCAGCATGTCTTTATGCTCTTTTAGCATAGAATAGATTAACAATGCACCTCATTGAAACCCGGGATCTCTGCCATGCCTACAGCACGTCTGTTCGCGACGTGCTGCATAATGTCAACTTCGTCGCAGACGCTCAGCAGCGCATTGCAGTCCTCGGGCCAAACGGCGCAGGAAAAAGTACGCTGTTCCGGCATTTTAACGGAATTATCCAGCCGAAATCAGGTTCGATTCTGGTTCGCGGGGAACCTATCACCAAAGCAAATCTCCATGAGGTGCGGAAGTTTGTGGGTCTGGTGTTCCAAAATCCGGACGACCAGGTGTTTTCAACAACCGTGGAACAGGATGTCGCGTTCGGCCCGTACAATCTTGGTCTGGATGCAGAAACAGTCGCATCCCGCGTGGACCGCGTGATTTCCATGCTGGGACTGGAGGATCTGCGGAGCCGCGCCCCGCATCATCTTTCAGGCGGCGAGAAAAAGCGGGTCGCAATTGCTGGCGTCCTTGCCATGGAGCCGCAGGTGATGGTGCTGGATGAGCCGACCGCAGGCCTTGATCCGCAGGGAGTAAAGGAACTGTTTGGTTTCTTAAATGATCTGCCGGCCCAGTGCGGTGTCACAGTTATCTACTCGACGCATCAGGTGGAGCTGGTGCCTGAGATGGCGGATGTGGTGTATGTGATGGAGAAGGGCGAGATAACTGGTGTTGGAACCCCAGAAGAGATCTTTTTACAGGAGGATCTCTTGTCCCGGGCGCATCTTGAACTGCCCGCCCTTCCCCGTCTGATCAAGTCGATGCAGGATCATGGTATCGCAATTGAGTCGGCGTACACCTACCGCGATGCTGAGGCTGCGTTTTTAAAGGCGTTTGGCAAAACATGAGTCTGATCGACGAGCTGTTTGATATTGAGCGGGAGGCGTACCGCAAGAGCCCGATTCATTCGCTTGATGCGAGGATCAAGCTGATTTTATGTCTGCTCGGTCTACTGGTGACCGTTCTGCTTCCCTACGGAACTGCGGAGCTGTTTGCGTTTGTTGTTGTCTATATGCTGTTTTGGGGTCTCTATATCCTGTCAGGATCGTCATTTCGGTATTATCTGATCCGCCTGATGCTGATTATGCCGTTTGGGCTGTTTTTTATTATTTTGCAGCCGTTTTTCCCGAATCCGTACTATGATGTCTACCATGTTGCCGTCGCGTTGCCGTTTGGGATTAATATGTACTGGGAGTCGATTGTTTTCGGGCTGTCGCTGTTTGCAAAATTCGTTATCTCGCTTTCGTTTATTATTTTACTCTCGGCAACGACGACGATGCAGGCGATGCTCGAAGGAGCCGCACGGCTGCATGTGCCCAGGCTTTTTGTGGTGGTGATGGGGCTTACGATCCGGTATCTCTACGTGTTTGGTCTGGTGTATCAAAAGATCCAGAGCGCGTTTGCGGCACGGTGCTTTCACGGATTTGACCGCAAACTGCCGCTGAAGTACCGGCTGACGGTTATCGGCAATGCGGCAGGCTCGCTGTTTGTCCGTGCGCTGGAGCAGGGCGAGCGGACCTACATTTCCATGTGCTGCCGCGGCTACTCTGCCGCATCCTCAGTGTTTTATGCAAAAAAGCCCCTGCATGCAGCTGAGTGGGTGTTTCTTGTGTTTGGGGTCGGGTATTTGATTGTGTTTCCGGTGCTGGTCTACTGGATGCTGTGATACATGATGAGATTTTGAAACGCGAATAAAAATCGCCAATGGCGATTTTTCAAAAAAAATAGTCCGTACTTTTCTGAATGGATGAATTTGTCTAAAAATATGTAACTATAATAATTCTTAAAAATCGCCATTGGCGATTTTTATTCGCGTTATTCGCGTTTCAAAAATATTTAGGCAGAACCGGAAAGTTCCCCGGCGACTTTTCCTGCAATTCTTCGCACGAACGGATTTTCATCCTGCTGCATCCGCACAACCTCAGGTAGTGCCCGCACATCACCAAGAAGACCGAGGCCTTTAACCGCCATGTACCGGACATGATCGCGGGGATCCTGCAGTATCTGAAGAAGCACCGGATATGCTTCCGGCACCTTCGTCATCCCGATTATCTCACAGGCACGGTAACGGACAACCCATGACTCATCCTCAAGCAGAGGAAGCGCTGCCAAAAACCCGTCATGTCCGCGGCTTCCAAGCTCGATTGCAGCAGCATTACGCACACTCTTATCAGGATTATGCAGCATTGCCGCAAGCTCTAGAATAGTTTTCGCTGAATCACTCATAATAGAACATACGAATTCAAATATATTTCACACTATGGATTTGCAGCAGAGGCCGAGTATGAAAAACATCACCTTAAAGTAACACGCAAACCCAATTTATATCATGATTCCGCTGATGCTTGATCTCTCCGCAAAGCGTGTGCTTCTCTTTGGTGCGGGAGCAGTCGGCGTCCGGAAAGCCCGTCATTTCTCAGGCTGCAAAATGACAATCGTCTCCCGCGACATCTCTCCAGAGATATTTTCCCTGCCGCAGGTCTCAGTCAAACAGATGGATATTTCAGCGATCGAGGATGAAGACCTTCAGAAACTGATTGAGCGTCATGATTTTGTAATTGCCGCACTATCCGATGCCGGAGAAAATGAACGCATCATAAAAATCGCAAACGCCTGCGGCAGATGGTATAACTCAGCCACCGGCGGCGGTTCAACATTTCTTATCCCTTCGACCCTCTCCGGCGATGAGTATACTATCGCTGTATCCACCTCAGGCCTTGCACCTGCAGTCCCCAAATTTATTCGCGAAGACCTTGAAGAGCGGTACAAAGGCCTTGACAATATGATCCGCCTGATGCATGATTTGCGCGAACAGCTCAAAACAACAACAGAGAATCAGGAAGAACGTGCCGAAGTCCTCCGCGCCATTCTCTGCGATGAACGAATATGGCAGGCATGCCGCGAAAACACAGACTATGCGGATCTTGTTTTGGAATATCTATGACGCAGGACACTGAGCTTCTCACCCAGATTGCCGTTGCCGGCATCGATTACCTGACACTGGACCAGACCCAGCTTGCCGAGTACCGGTTCTCCGACGAGTCCGCATTTCTTGCAGAAGCCCGCGAACACTTCAAAGGTGTTGTGCTCCTGCAAACCTGCAATCGTGTCGAAATCCTCGTGCACGGAACAGGCACTGCACTCACAGACTACCTGCACAGCATTGGAAGGTCAGGATTTGTGCTGTATGAAGGACAATCCGCACTTCTGCATCTGCTTGCCCTTGCCTCAGGCGTGAAATCCATGATCATCGGCGAAGATCAGATTCTCGGTCAGCTCAAACGTGCCCTTCTCCTCTCAGCAGAGTGCGGCACCGCAGACCCAATCACCGACATCTGCATCAACACCGCAATCCATGCAGGAGTTGACATCCGCTCAACAACCCGCATCAACCGCGGTGCGGTCTCGATCGGCTCTGTCGCTGTGCAGCTTGCCGAGGAACTTCTCGGAAGCCTTGACGACCGGAACATTCTCGTGGTTGGCGGCGGCGAGATGGGCAAACTTGTCACCCAGGCACTCGCGGAAAAAAATCTGCGGGCAATTTACGTCACCAACCGCACCTACAACCATGCGGTCGAGCTCGCGCAGGAGGTTGGCGGCCGGGCGATGCGCATGGACCAGCTCTATCCCTGCATCGCACTTTCCGACGTCGTCATCTCCTGCACCGCAGCCCCGCATGCGATCATCAATGCCGAACCTCTTGCGATCGCCATGAACGAGCGGTTCTGGCCGCTTGACCCTGAACCCAGAAAACTGATTCTCATCGACATTGCCCAGCCTCGCGACACCGACGACTCATGCCGCAGAATTCCGGGTGTGCACCTCTTCACCATCGACGATCTCAGATCGGTCTCGGAAAAGAACATGGAGCACCGAAAAGATGAAGCAACCCATGCCAACGAAATGATAGATGCCTACCTGCCCGAGTTCGTCAGACTCTACAACCGGACCGCTGCAGGCGACCTGATAGCAGGACTTTATACTTGGGCAGAGTCAATTCGTGTACGCGAACGTGACAAAGCGATCGGCAAGCTGGGGCCTGCCGACCCAAGAACGATCGCGATCATGGATGACCTGACCAGAGTCCTCACAAAAAAACTCCTTGCCGACGCGACCATGTCGATACGTGCAAGCGCAGAGTGTACTGACATCACAACAGCCCGGAAACTGGTTGATGCAATTACCCGTGGAGAACAAGTATGTTTCCTCAAACACGATTAAGAAGGCTACGAAGACCAATTCTTCGTCCGCTCTTTACCGAAAATACCGTAACGACCAATGACCTCATTATGCCGCTTTTCTTTGAGGAGGGCTCAACAGAAAAAGTTCAGATCGCATCCATGCCAGGTCAGTACCGCTGGCCGCTTGCAGATGCTGCGGCAGTTGCCAGAGATCTTGCCGCGGACGGCATCAAAGCTGTGCTTCTGTTTGGCATTCCAAAAACCAAAGACGATGTAGGCTCCTCGGCATTTGCCGAGGATGGAGTTGTTCAGCAGGCGGTTCGTGCAATCAAAGCAGCAGTTCCTTCAATGGTGGTCATCACCGACCTCTGCGCCTGCGAGTACACCAGCCATGGCCACTGCGGCATCATTCACGAATCCTGCGACGGCCCGGACCTTGACAATGATGCATCTCTTGAACTGATGCAGAAGATTGCTGTCAGTCAGGCTGCTGCCGGTGCTGACATCATTGCGCCGTCCTGCATGCTGGACGGCATGGTTATTGCAATCCGCGATGCTCTGGATATGGAAGGTTTTGAGTCGATGCCGATCATGTCCTACTCAACCAAGTTTGCCTCAGCCCTCTACGGCCCGTTCCGTGAAGCGGCAGACTCAGGCTTCTCGTTTGGGGACCGGTCAACCTACCAGATGAATCCGGCAAACGGCCGCGAGGCGGTGCGGGAGTCGGTTCTTGACGCGGACGAATGCGCAGATATCCTGATGGTCAAACCTGCGGGATTTTATCTGGATATTTTATGGCAGGTCAAAGAGCTTGGCCTGCCGACCGCGGCCTATCAGGTGTCAGGGGAGTACTCAATGATTAAAGCAGCAGCACAGAACGGATGGATCGATGAAAAGAGGATTGTGATGGAGTCACTTATAGGAATCAAACGTGCGGGGGCTGATCTCATCATCACCTACTATGCGCAGGATGTTGCGAGGTGGCTGCATGGTCAACAGTAAGGAACTGTTCGCGGAAGCCCAGACCCTGCTTCCGGGCGGCGTTTCAAGTCCGGTCAGGGCAATTAAACCGTATCCGTTTTACGTGAAGTCAGCAAAAGGCGCGATTCTGACCACGGTTGAAGGAACGCAGCTGATCGACTGCTGTCTTGGCTACGGTCCGCTGCTTCTTGGTCATGCCCATCCGGTGATTAAAGCGGCAATCACCTCCCAGCTGGAAAACGGCTGGCTGTTCGGGACCCCGACCGAGCTTGAGATCGATCTTGCGAAGAGGGTTACAGGCGACCACCCGTCGATGGATATGCTCAGATTTGTCTCGACCGGTGCCGAGGCAACCATGGCGGCCATCCGTCTTGCCCGCGGGTTCACCGGTAAATCTGATATTGTGAAGGTGGAAGGCGGATTCCATGGTGCGCATGATGCGGTTCTGATTGCGGCTGGCTCTGGTGCCACAACGCACGGAACCCCAGACTCTGCCGGAGTTCTTCCAGACTTTGCAGCGCACACCCGTCAGGTTGCATTCAACGATCCGGAAGGTCTTGAAACCCTGCTTTCGAAAAACGACAACATCGCGGCTTTCATCATCGAGCCGGTGATGGGAAACATCGGCCCGATTCTGCCGGACGACGGATACCTTGCGGCCGTCCGCGAGATCACTGCGGCGCATGATGTTTTACTGATCTTTGATGAGGTCATCACCGGCTACCGGCTTGGTATCGGCGGTGCGCAGGTAAAGTATGACATCAACCCTGACTTGACAACGCTCGGCAAAATCACTGCCGGCGGTCTTCCGATCGGTGTGTTCGGCGGCAGACGCGAGATTATGGAGATGATCTCCCCTGCTGGACCGGTCTACAATGCCGGAACCTTCAACGGTAACCCACTGACGATGGCAGCAGGTATTGCGATGAACAAGTATCTGCATCAGCATCCGGAGATTTATCCAAAGCTTGACGAGAGAACTCGAACCCTTGAAGAGAGCATTCACTCATCAACTTCGGGAACATTCGTGCGGCTCGGCTCAATGTTCAAGTACTTCTGCCGATCCGAAGCTCCGAGAAACTATGCCGAGGCAAAAGAATGCGACACGGTGTTATATCGAAAATTGTGGGAGAGAGCTTTTGCCGCAGGCGTGTTCATGCCTCCATCGCAGTTTGAGACCAACTTCCTGTCAAATGCGCACGGCGATGGCGAGATGGTGAAACTTTCCGGGGTATATGCATAATGCCGACGGTGAGAATCGGCACCCGCGGTAGCAAGCTTGCCCTTGCCCAGACCAACAACGTGCTCGGCCTTTTGAACAAAAACGGTGTTGCAGCAGAGTCTGAGATTATTACAACAGTCGGGGACGCCGTGCTTGACCGCGGTCTGCATCAGATAGGCGGTCAGGGTGTGTTTGTCCGCGAGCTTGACAACGCAATTCTGCGGGGCGAGATCGATGCTGCGGTTCACAGCATGAAGGATATTCCTGCGGAGAGACCCGACGGTCTTGTCACCGCGGCAATTCTTCCCCGCGATCCGCCATGGGACTTTTTTGTGTTCAACCGACCGGTGGATGAGATCTACTCGGTGGGAACCTCAAGCACCCGCAGGCGTGCGCAGCTTCTGCGGTATTATCAGTGCATGCCGCAGGTGCGGGTTGAACCGTTGCGCGGCAATGTAGACACCAGACTCTCCAAACTGAACGACGGTCTCTATGATGCGATTGTGCTTGCCGAGGCAGGTCTTGTGCGGCTCGGCTACCATGTGAACGGGGTCCGACTGCCGCTTGATATGTTTGTGCCGTCCCCGAATCAGGGAACGGTCGCGGTTGTCTGCCGTGACACTCCTGAGCTTTTGGAAGCGTTTGCTCCGCTGAACGATTTCCGGACCGCTCTTGACACTGGTATTGAACGCGCGGTGATGGAACAGGTTGGTGGCGGCTGTTTTACGCCGCAGGGTATTTTCTGCCAGAACGGGCATCTTATTGCCGAGGTGCTGTCGCTTGACGGCACACGCGGTGAGCGGATTACCGGGACTGTCGGAAGTATTGAGGAGGCACGAGAGATCGGTGTGCAGTTCAAAGAGATTGCAGCTGATCTGATTGAGGAGGCGAGGGCTTTCCTCGGACTAAAGGTATGACTGGAAAAGTGTTTTTAGTGGGGTCCGGACCCGGAGGTCTCGGACTTCTTACGGCAAAGGCGCGTGAGGTTATCGACTCTGCGGACGTTGTTCTGTATGATCAGCTGCCGGGCGAGGATGTCCTTGCGACGCTTCCATCGCGCGCTGAAAAGATTGATGTCGGCAAGTACGGCGGGCATCATACGATGAAGCAGGCAGAGATTGAGGAGCTGCTTGTGCAGAAGGCCAAGGCTGGAGGCAATGTTGTCAGACTGAAAGGCGGCGACCCGTTTATGTTTGGCCGCGGTGGCGAGGAGATGGAGACGCTGCGTGAACACGGCATTGCAGTCGAGATTGTGCCGGGCGTAACGAGCGGCATTGCGGTTCCTGAGTGCGTGGGCATTCCGGTAACGCACCGGTCCTGGGCGAGTCAGGTGACGTTTGTAACCGGTCATGAGGATCCTGATAAAGAGGTCTCCTCAATCGACTGGAAGTGGCTTGCCGGCAGCCCGGGGACGATTGTTATTTTTATGGGCGTGAAGAATCTGCCGCTGATTTCAGAACTCCTGATTGAGAACGGCAAATCCCCTGAGACGAAGATTGCGGTGATTGAAAACGGGTTCCGCAAAAATCAACGGGTAACATGTGCGACGCTTGCAGACATCGGCGTTGTTGCGGCTAAGGTCGGGGTGAAGCCTCCGGCGATTATTGTGATCGGCGAGGTCGTGAGTCTCTATCGCGACGGATCCGAAGGTGCCTGGGCACAACAATAATCTTTTTTTTATTGATTTCAAAAAACAGATTGCGGAGTGGCTACTCCTGTTTGTAGCCGCCGTACCGGCGTGCAAGGTAGATGATTCTCTGAAGGGCTGAGAGGTTCGTGCAGACCGCAATCAGAATCACTGCAATCCATATCTGGCTGATGAGGCCAAACACTATCAGGCAGAGAATGGTCTCCGGTCTTCCAAAAAATCCCACTCCTTCAAGGGGATCGCTGATTTTTCCATCCTCTTTTTTCGTGTACCCGATCTCGGCATAGGTCACTGGTTTGATGAAGGTGTTCATCAGAGAGCCGATGATGGCGAGACCCACGATCGCAATATCCGTGTATGCGGGGACAGCCACAAACTGGGAGATGATTGCCGTTCCTGAGAGCCCAATTCCGAGCAGCACAAGTCCGTCCACATATTTGTCGATGATCCAGTCCAGCACCGCGCCGAAGTCACTTTTGCGGTTGGTCTTTCGTGCGACGTTTCCATCCACCAAATCCAGCACTGCAGAGATCAAAAGAAGGATGCTGCCCAGAAGAAACATCTGCTTCATGTAGCAGACTGCGCAGGCAATGCCGAATATGAGCGACAGAATCGTTATCTGATTCGGCTTCATTCCAATTTTGACGAATATATTTCCAATTGGATCAATGCAGCCAATCAGTCGTGGACGAAGAGCGGTAATATTCATAGTGAACCTGACTGCATTATGCAGGGCTGTTGCTGCTGCATGATGCACTGCGGGACGGGTTTTTCCATACCAAATATTCTTTAGCTTTTACTTATATTAGAATCCGCCGACTGATAGGTGATGATCCTCGTTTTTTGGGCGTTTTATCAGCGTCTTGGTAAAATAGATATTAGTCTTTTGGAAGGATGCCCAGAGCAGCATAACGGGCGAGAAGTTCGTCATGTCCGATTTCGCAGGAGATCATTTCTGCAAACTCTGTTTTTGAGAGATGGAGCTGCTCAACCATACAGGACTGCAGTTCATTTCCGATTTCCTGGCCATTGCGGCTCATATATGTTTTCACTTTGATTGGATACCCGTCAGCATAGAAGATGAAGCGGCAGTGATCTGTCCTGCCGGGTTGGATTACAAACCCCTTCTTTTTCAGGGCTTTACTCACTTTATCTGCTTTCAGAACTGTCACCAGCTCACATCCAGATGCTATTTTTTAACAGTTTTCCATAAGCAGCGGCGGAAGGATGTACCTGATTTTCCGGATCGGTGTACAAGTCGTAGTCATCAGCAAACATCAATCTTGCCGTTTCCATACCTTCGGCGAGATTTCTGCAGGTTATCAGAAACGAGTATTCATCATTGCTGAGAATTAGTGAGTTATCTTCCTGAATGGTGATTTTTAATGGGATCGGGCGCTTCAGTTTCTTTAAATCGTCACGGACATAGACCGTATTCAAAAAAACAACACCTCCCTCTTCTCCTTTCTCGCCGATTTCGACTGCAGTCAGCATCTGCTCAAGAACGTCATCATATGTTTGGTTTCCACGTTTTAGCGAACAAACACGCTTTTTGATATGAGGGGAAACGGTAATGCTCGTTTTTTGAGATTTTGACCCTGCCGCCTGCATGATATCAGATAATGGGAAGGGTGAGATGATAGGTTTTGTTGTCATGGTATCAGACTTCCTGATGTTTTCGCAAGTCACCAGAAAATGCGGTTACACATGCCTCACGAAAGGTAATCCATGACGAAAAATACTATTGCTCTCGGACACAACACATCTACTATAATTCAGACAGCGTGGACTGTTCTCGCTGTCATGAATCAAGAGGAAATATTTCATGGACACAATACTGCAAAAACCCCATGTCCTTATGATCTCCGAGATTACCACGGACGGCAAACTCACCCTGCGACGCGGCGTTTCCAGCAAAATTCTGATGGAACACATGTCGCCCGAGGCAAAAATTCTTCTGCATGAGACCCGCGCCTCCTATGACGCCATCATGGTCGGCTCGTCCACAATAAAAATTGACAACTCAATCCTTACCGTTCGTCTGGTTGAAGGAAAAAATCCTCTTCGGGTGATACCGTCAAGCATGGCTGACATTCCTCTCACGGCAAATATTCTGAATACGTCCATTGCACCAACGGTTGTCGCCGTCTCAAAAGCAGCCCCCGCCGACCGTGTGGAGGTGCTGAAGGCAAAAGGTGTGCATGTGGTTGCTGCGGGCGATGACAAAGTGGACCTGCCGCTGCTGATGGATGCCTTGTACCGGGAGTTTGGGGTACGCAAACTGATCATCGAAGGAGGGCCAACCCTCAACTGGCATATGCTGCATTACCGGCTGGTGGATGAGATCCGGCTGATTCATCTGCCGTTCATCGTCGGCGGCGACGACACTCCCTCCCTTGTCGGCGGCATGCACATCGATTCAGAGGATCAGATGATTCGGCTTGACCTGAAAGGATCGAAAATGGTCGGGACGAATCTGGTTACTGAGTACGATGTCCGGTATCCGGTCGCCTGACTCTGATATTTTTTTTAGTTAGGACTTACGCGGTATGAAATAGTATAAGGAAAAAGGGATTTCTGTCCTTGGTTTTGTTTGGGGCAACCACGGAACACACTGAACACACGAAATTCCACGGAAAAAACACAGAATACCGCTTCGCTTACGGAAAACACGGAACGCATGCCTTCGGCCTGCTTACCGCTTCGCGGGAAAGCCTATGGAAGTTGGCATCTCAAAACGGTGACATATACCAATACCCGTACACTTAGATTTTCCGTGTTTTCCGTAAGCGAAGCGGTATTCTGTGTTTTTTCCGTGGAATTCTGTGTGTTCCGTGTGTTCCGTGGTTATTCCAAGCGAGACCACCTGCAGAAAAATCTTAAACGATGAAACTCATCATCGCGGCTCTTATTCAAAAAAAGATGAAGCGGTTTTTTAGCAAAACCAACTTCATTCGACAACAATTGCCGGTTTGAACGGCAGTGCCATCTTGCCTTTCGGGTGTGTAGTCGTGTCAGCAGCGATGATCTCAACCGCGAGACCTGACTCCTTCTCAAGGAACGCCTTTGCCGCAGTAAAGATTGCCGTCTCATCAACGCCTGCTGCAATGGATGACACCAGCTCAGGCGGCAGACTGTGAATCAGCTTCACCGTCTGAACTGCCGCATCGGTTGCATCCTTGCCCTTCGCTCTGAGATCAGCATCAGCCATCACCGTCTTCACCACATTGCGCTTGTCCTCAGCAGACGCAACAATGCTGAATACCGCATGCTTCCATGCCGGAGCCGTGAAGAGCGTCACCTTCTTTGCCTCGATCTGGACCAGCTTTAAAATCGACTGAATATCCTCAATCGTTCTCTGGAGCAGCTCCTCAGACACCTCAACCGACTCATTGACCTTTGCAGGGTCACTAACCGGCCATGCCGCAAACGACACCAGACCCTCGTGACCGGTCTCCTGCCACATCTTTTCAGCGGTATAGGGGATAACCGGAGCCATCAGGCGAATCCAGACCGACATAACCTCAGTGAGGGCTGCCGTTCCGCTTGAGCCTTCCGGAAGCCGGCGGCGGTACCAGGCAAGGTCCGACACAATACCGTTGTATGCCTCCTGAAGAGCCTGGCGGGTCTGGAACGCTGCAAGGGCCTTAGTTGCCGCCTCGACTCTGTGCTGCAGACGCGACAGCAGCCATGCATCAATCGCCGCAGTGCCGGTCGCACTGCTTGCGTCCAAGACCATCTGCCACATCCGCTCGATCTGCCTCTTCACCGACAGCACCAGCTCGTTTCTCCAGTCAAAGTCCTGCCACGGCTCGGCACTGCCCACAAGGAACATCCGCACCGTATCAGCACCGAACTCGTTTGCCGCATCCTCCAACAGGAACACATTGCCCTTTGAAGACGACATCTTCATGCCGTTCAAGAGGCCCATGCCGAACACGACCATGCCTTTGGGCTGGAGTTCGTCAGGGAAGATTGCCCGGTGATGGAACAGCTGGAAGGTCAGGTGGTTGGAGATGAGGTCCTTTGCACTGAACCGGTAATCGTAGGGATACCAGTACAGGAACTCGGACCGCAGTTCTGCAAGCGTCGCTGCATCAACCGGCAGCCCACTGCCATTTCCTTTGCCAAGGAAGATGTAGTCAAATACCGCAGGCGTCAGATTCTCTGCCGGAATCTTTGTTATCTTGTGTGCGATCGTGTAGTAGGACATGTAGACAGTTGAGTCCGACAGCGGCTCAAACAGCCACTTCGGGTCCCACGGCACACGGGTTCCAAGACCGACACGGCGGGTGCAGGGCCAGACCTTCAGCCAGTCTACGGTTCGCTCAAACTCGGCACGAACCTCCGGCGGCACAAGCTCAATCTTTGGCATCTGCTCGTGAACCTCTGCCTTCCACTCAGGATCAGCATAGTTTAAGAACCACTGGTCGTCGAGAATTTTTACATAGACGCGGTTGCCGCACCGGCAGATAACGCGTTTCTCGCTCATCTCATGGAAGATGATGCTGCCGCGGGTGTCTACAAACTCGTTTGTTACATCCTCACGTGCCTGACGAACGGATTTTCCTGCATGGCTTCCGCAGTTCTCATTGAGTTTTCCTTTTGAGAACTCTGCATTGTAGAGCTCCTGCGTCAGCTCGTCCATCCGGGGATCGTCCTGATTTGGAATCCGGTTCTTTTCGACAATCTCCTGTGCAGGAACTTTGCCGTAGTCAGGAACGGTTACAAGAGTGATCGGCGAAATCGTCTGATACTTGCCCTGCTGCTGGAGGTCGCGCAGTGCAATGTAGTCAAACGGTGCGTGGGCCGGAACACTCATCACAAGACCTGAACCCATGTCAGGGTCCACGAACGATGCCGGAAGAATCGGCACCGGTGCGCCTGTCAGCGGATGCTGTGCGGCCTTGTCAATAAGGTCGGTGCCGGGGATTGTGCCGAGTTCAGTTACCGTGTGCTTCTGCATCCGCAGTTTTTCTGCGGCTTCGGCACTGATAATCCACTTCTCGCCGTCAACGTCTGCCTTCAGATACGTGACCTCAGGATTTGCCCAGAGGTTCGTTACGCCGAAGATGGTCTCCGGTCTGAGGGTTGCGGTCGGGATGAAGAACTCATCGAACTGGTACTTCACGAACACGAAGTGCTTGACCTCTGCTGAGTCGCCTTCAAGCAGGTCATGGTCGCCCACCGGCTGGTCGCAGGCAGGGCAGTATCTGACCGGATACTCGCCTTTCTGGACCTTGCCCTGACCGTAAATATGGGTGTACTGCCACTCGATGAACTTGCTGTACTGGGGGATGATCGTGGTGAACCGTCTGCGCCAGTCGATCGAAAGACCGAGCTGTTTCATGACGCGCTCGTACTCGTCAGCAAAGTAGTTGACGATCACGATCGGGTCGGTGAAGGAGTCAAGCGTCTGCTGCGGAACCCGGTAGAGACCGCCGTAGAGCTGCATCGTTTTTTCGTCCTTCTTTGCAATGCGTTTTGCAATGCCGAGCACCGGTGCTCCGGTGACGTGGAACGCCATCGGGAACAGCACCTGCTTTCCTCTCATTCTCCAGAACCGTGCTACGATATCGGGCACGATGTAGGTCCTGCCGTGACCAACATGCATTGCGCCGCTCGGGTAGGGGAATGCTACGTTGATGTAGAATTTTTCTTTGTCCTCAGACGGGTTTGACTCAAAGGCGGGAATCCAAGTGGAACGGATCTCCTGCTCAATGTCATTCATAACCAACTCTTTTGCCAAATTAATCACCTATGTTGTATGGTATTTTAGTCCACCGGACGAATTTTCAGCTCCTCACCTGCTCCATAACGGCGGATCATTTCCATGGCGATGCTGCTGTTTCTTGCGAGGTGGATCTCGCCGCGTGCATCAACCGTTGCGGTGAACAGGTACTCTTTGCCTGAGAAGAGGTCGACAATTTTGCCGCTGTACTCGGGGCATATGAGAGCGAGCTGTTTTTTCTCACTGCGAATCTTAAACGCACCCGTCTGGTTTACAGTGGATGCGGCCGGGGTAGAGACTTCCCGTCCCGGCAGGTCGCTTAGTGGACGAACATCGATGCCGACACCGACTTTACTGACAACAGCTGCAATGTTTTTGCCTGCTTTGCCGATTGCTGCGGGAACGTCGGTGTCTTCGATGTAGACTGCGGCTTTGGTGTCGTTGATCATCCGAACGATGATCTCGCCTTCGGTGAAGCGTGCGATCTCTTTCTGAATCTCTTTTTCGAGGACGAGCCATGCAGGGTTGTCTTCGGTTACTTCATAGGTCGGCATTGAGTGGACCGGCGGCGGTGTGTGATGTCCGTTGCCTTCGCTCTCGTCCTCGTCGTAGTCGTCATACTCGTCGTCAGAGATCTCCTTTACAGGAGTTGGTGGCGCTGCGGCTGTCTTCGTCTGCTGTTTTGCAGATGATGCCGTTGTCGGCACGGCTTCTGCCGGGTGGACGCCTCCGCCTGAGGTGACGGTTACTTCGCCTTCGTAGCGGAAGGCTTCTGCGGCAATTACGCCGGTGATGATGTTGGTGAACCGAACGATCGGTCTGACCTGCGGGTCGCCGATTCTTTCGAGTGCTGCCGGGACACCGAAAACGGTGCTGACGCTGTAGAGGTCGGTGATGTCGCCTTCTTTGACGAAGACGACTGTTGCAACGATCTGCGGGATGAGGTTGAGGTCAACGAGGCTTGCGAGCCTGATGAGTGCGTCGGGTGCGCTTCGTGCGTGCAGTCCGCCGATTACGCGGATGCCGGAGAGTCTGAGGTCGGCAAAGACTGCAAGCTCTTCGGATCTGCGCATTTCGTCAAAGATGACGTAGTCGGGTCTGAGGAGGGTGAGCACTTCGCCGGTTGCGGCGATGCTGCCGTCCAGAGCTGCATACTGGGTGATCTTGTCCGGCACCATGAGGTCGCGGGGCGACTCGATGGTCTTGACGATGTAGTTTTCGCCGGAGAGGTAGGTTGCGATGTTCTGCTCAAGCGTGGATTTTCCTGACCCCGGTGTTCCGACGATGAGCATTCCGCCGTTGCCGATATTCAGCCGTTCTTTGAGTGCTGCGGCATAGTTGTAGGAGTCAAAGGAGACTTCGCGGGTGGGTCTGACGATGGTTATTTCGATGCCGTCGGAGAACGGCGGGCGGGTGGTGGTGATCCGCATGGAGCCGATCTGTGACACGGTGACGCCCGGGAGTTCGGCTTCGACGAATCCATCAGGATGGCGTTTGGCGCGTTCGAGACATTCCTGAGCGATTGCCCGCAGTTCGTGTTCGCTTGACGGGGTTTCGCGGATGGTGACGAGTCTTGATTCGCGGATGGTGCCTTTGCGTGCGTAGGGTGCGACGCGTTCTTTGAGATATACGGCGAAGGTGTTTTCGTCGAAGAACTCGTCGATTAAGAGCGGTGCAAAGTTGTTGGTGACTTCGGGCCGCAGGAAGATGACGTTGATGCCTTTTGCACGGGCGACTTCTGCCTGGACGTAGTCGCTGGTGATGAAGGTTGCTTTGTGGACGATTGCAACATCCCGGATCATGCTGTCAATCTCTCCCCCGCCGGCGAGTTTGACCTGATCGAGTCTCGGGCGCTGCCCGACATATTCCAGATTGATGAGTCCTTCTTCTTTGAGTTTGCAGAGTCTCTGTAGTTCTGCGAGACCTGAGAACCCTATTTCTCTTCCCTGATTGGCCTGTGCTTCGAGTTCGGCGAAGACGGCTTCGGGTATAATTATCGTTGCGCCACGATATTCGCCCTGTTCTATCAGGGCGGTGACGCGTCCGTCGATGACGACGCTTGTATCCGGTACGAGTATCATAAAAAATCTACCATTATTTATGGGTATCCAATAGAATATTAGGACTACTATCTCTGGCTGTAGATCTGTTCAGGGTTTTTGAGTTTTGGAAGGAGAATGCTGCCGTTGATATTGCGGAAAAAACAGCTGAAGTACCCTTCGTGACACGCACAGCCGGTCTGTTCGACGAGGTAGAGGAGACAGTCTGCATCGCAGTCCACGCGGATTTCGATGATCTTTTGCAGGTGGCCGGACTCTTCGCCTTTCTTCCAGAGTCTGTTTCTGGAACGGCTGTAGTAGTGGGCAAAGCCGGTGCTCTGAGTGAGACTGACTGCTTCTTCGTTTGCATAGGCAAACATGAGGACGGTTTTGGTTGCTGCGTCTTGGACGATTACCGGTATGAGGCCGTCGGTGTAGGTGAGGGTAGGCAGAGGTTCTGGCATGTTCTGTTGATTATATATTGGGGGTGAAGGGGATTAAGGGATTTCCTGAGATTTTGTGTGTGGTTACTCTAAACAAAACTAAAAATAAAAATCTCTCCTCCTTCACGTATCCCATACATCAGTATTACGAACCTCCTCCATTTTTCACACTTTTTTTAACCTCTCGCCGCCAATACACTATCATGAGCAAAAATGGTCTCCTGCTTGTCGGCCACGGAAGCAGACTGCAGTACAATAAAGAACTCATCACCACGACCGCGCAGATGATGGCGGATAAAACTGACAAATATCTGATAAAATCCTGTTTTATGGAAAACAGCGTCCCGACCGTTCCGGAAGGACTTGACGCAATGAGAAAAGAAGACCTTGACCTCTTAGTCGTTGTTCCCCTGTTCCTTGCCAAAGGAATCCATGTTCTCCGCGACATCCCGGGCCTTCTCGGTCTTGAGAGCGGCTCAAACCGTGGTGTCTTCACACTCGACAGCGGCAAAGAGATTCCGGTCGTTTATGCAGAGCCCATCGGCATTGACCCGCTGCTTGCAGAGCTCATGCTGAAGAATGCCGAGAACGCCGTAGCAGCGCATCTCTAAACATCTATGCGGGTACTGGTCCTTGACACAATTCACGGCGGATCTGACATTGCCAAAGCCTTGCGGCTGCGCGGCGATGAAGTTGATGCGGTGGATGTGTATCGGGGAACAGGTTTTCCCGCCGACGCTGCGGCTGAGAAAACCTATGATCTGGTAACAGCTCCCGTGCATCTGAACCCTGCATATCCTCTTCTTGCAAAAGCAAAATGCCTCACGCATCATGAGATGGTGCAGGGTCTCGTGACTGCACCCGCAGTTTCCGTTGAGATCACCGGAGCCCGCGGCAAGACCACGACCGCGTTCGCTCTCGCCTCGTTGATGAAGGGTCGCGGTATTCTACATACAAGCAGCGGCACATTTGCATACCCTGAGAAAAAATTTCTCTGGAAAAAAAGCATCACGCCTGCGTCAGTCATTGATGCCTGCACTGCTGCAGAGAAGTGCGGTGCCGAGTGGCTGATTGCTGAGGAGTCAGCAGGCGTTGCAGGCTTTGGAAGGCTTGGAATTCTGACATCTGCGGACGACTATAAAATCGCCGCAGGGACGAAAAGTGCAGTCGCCGAAAAATGCAAAAGCCTTGAACGGTGCAAAACCGTCCTTGTGCCTGAAGGTGTTCCAACGATGCCTGAGTGGCATGTCACTGAGGAACTCGTCACCGTGTCTGCCGACACGCTTTCATGGGATGGCGGCGAGCTAATAAACCCGCTTCTCAGCCTTGCCGGATACCGCGCCGCACTCTCTGCCGCCGCCGCCGCCGGGCTTTTGCTCGGCCTGCCGGTGGAAAAACTCGCAGACTTCACCGCGCTTCCCGGCCGCATGTGTCTTCTTGAAGAGAAAGGGGTTGCTGTGCTTGACAATGCAAACAGCGGCACCAATGCCGACAACACCATTGAAGCAGCAGCATATCTGCGGAAAATGCGCCCCGGCCTTCCGGTGACTCTTGTGATCGGCATGGAGCATCATGCGGTCTGCGAAGGATTTCCGGCATCTGAGATCGCTCGTGCAGTTGCGGGAGTTGCTCCCGCCCACACACTGCTGATTGCTGAGTCCGGCAGCGGCTCCGCCGCTGCTGCAACTGCTGATGCCGTCTTCACAACGCTTGACGCCGCAAAATCCGCAGCGCTTGAGTTCGCCGAACAAACCGGAGGCTGTGTCCTCCTTGCCGCAAAAACATGGAGATAAAAGAAATGAGATATGTTCAGCCCCGCCCGAGTTCGATTGTCGCAGCCCTCTACACGCTGCGGGACCTGGATGTTGACCTTGCCATTCTGCACGGTCCGTCCGGCTGTTCCTTCAAGCATGCACGCCTGCTGGAAGAGGACGGCATCCGCGTTCTGACGACCTCCCTTGGAGACGAGGAGTTCATCTTCGGCGGCCAGAGACTGCTTGAGGATGTGCTTCGATACGCCGAAGAGGAGTTTGCACCAAAGAAGATAGCCGTCGTCGGCACCTGCGTATCCATGATCATCGGCGAGGATATGGAGGCGGCAATCGAAGCGTCCGGCATTGCAACGCCCGCAGTCGCGGTGGATATCCATGCAGGATTTCGCGAAAACATCGACGGAGTGATCGCAGCACTTGAACCGGCGGCTGCGGCAGGCTGGATCACTGCCGAAGAGCTTGACCGGCAGAGAACCGTTCTCGCTGCGGCAAACGCAACTGAGCGGGCACGCGGCGCTGCCTGCAAGACGTACATCGCACCCTCGCGGGGCGACTTAAAGCATGTCGCAGCAAAGGAACTCATCGCGCTTGCTAAGTCCGGCAAACGCGGCATGGCGATCATGAATGCCAAAAAGGAGACCGCATACATGTTTGCCGACGAGCTGCTTGCGCTGCATGACGCGGTTCCTGACGCAGACATTCTCTACATTGCAAACCTTGAGGAACGCGGTCTGCCAAAAGTGCGGGGCGACGCATCCGCGATTCTTGCGCAGATGCGTGAGCGCGGGGTTGACCCTGAGCTGATCGGAGCACTTGATGAGTACGGGGCAAACGGTCCTGCGATTGCCGCACGGATTGCCGAGGTCAAACCTGACTTTGTTTTACTTGTCGGCGTTCCACACGCGCTTACCCCTGAGTCTCTTTCCGGAATTACGGTGTTCTCGGTGACCAACGGCCCGCGACAGGTGGGGCCGCTGAAGGATCAGGGGCATGCACATGTGATGGTCGAGATCGACCTGCACCCGAAGACGCTTGGTGTGCATGAGATTGTGGAGAGCGAGTTCGGGGCGGTGCTGCGGAGTCTGGTATGAAGTCGCTGCTGATCTCAGGTGACCGATCGGGTGCTGGAAAGACGAGCGTGACGCTCGCAATCGCAGGACTGCTTGCAAAGGAGTCTTCTGTGCAGACCTATAAGGTTGCGATGGATTACATCGATACTTCTTATCTTGCAGGAGTTACGGGGCGTCCCTGCTATAATCTTGACACGTTTGTGCAGACTCCGGAAGAAACCGCAGGGCTTTTTGCCTACGGTGCAAAAGGGGCAGAGTACGGGATTGTTGAAGGGGTCCGGGGTCTGTATGAGGGCGTTGATGCGCTGACTGATGTCGGGAGTACTGCATCGGTTGCGAAGCTGTTTGATCTGCCGGTTGTTCTGGTGGTGAATGCACGGAGTATTACGCGGAGCGCGGCTGCTCTCGTGAAGGGGTTTGCGGCGTTTGATCCTGATGTGCGGATTTCAGGAGTGATTTTGAATAATGTGATGGGCGACCGCCATATCAGCAAGGCGAAGCAGGCGATTGAGCATTACTGTGGTATTCCTGTTCTGGGCGCGGTGCCGCGCCGGCCTGAGATGGAGCTTGCGATGCGGCATCTGGGTCTTGTTCCGTTTCGCGAAGGGTCTGATAACTCTGAATTTTTCGAGCGGATCGATTTTATTACGGATGTTATCGGGGAGTATGTGGATATGGACGCGGTCAGGTCGGTTGCAAAGGAGAGGTCCTTCCCTGAGAATGATGTCAGCCGGATGCTTTCTTCGGAGCCGGCGTCTGAGACGCGGATTGCGGTTGCGTATGATGAGGCGTTTAATTTCTATTACGGGGAGCTTGCGGCGGTTTTACGCAGTCTTGGTGCGGATGTTGTGTATTTTAGTCCGATGCATGACCGGCTGCCGGACGCTGACGGATATATTTTCGGCGGCGGGTATCCTGAGCTGTTTTCAAAAGAGCTTGAGGCGAATGATTCGATGCGTGAGGCTGTGTTGGAGACTGCGGCAAATGATGTGCCGATGTACGCTGAGTGCGGGGGGTTGATGTATCTGACGCGGTCGCTTACGCTTGAACGCGGATGGCAGGGGCGGGAGAGCGAGCTTGCTGCTGAGATGTGCGGGGTGTTTGCGGGCGACACAAGGATGCCGGTTAAGAAGGCGCTTGGGTATGTGGTCGGGACGGCAAACGTTGCGGGCAGAAGTTTTCCTATCCGGGGCCATGAGTTCCATTACAGCGGTGTTGTGATGGATGACTGCGTGAAATATGCATACCGGCTTGACCGGGGTGTAGGTATTGCCAGCGGACGTGATGGTGCGATTGTGCATAAAACGCTTGGGTCATATGCGCATCTGATGCCGGTATCTTCTCGCGAGCTGCTTGGGAGTTTCTTTGATCTTGTGTGATCTGCATTTTAGAGTCTCATCACATTCATTCACCACTTCAACAGTACACTTACGCCACAGCCACAACAAAAAAAAGTTTAGAGCCGGAGCCTCTCCCGCTCCTTCTCCGGCATCCGCACCAGCGGCCTGCGCAGCCGGTGGTGATGCATCGCGGCCCTCACCGTTGCACGCGTGCACCCATTTCTTAAAGCGATCTCTTCGACCGTCATGCCATAAAACAACTGCCTCTTCAAAATTTTCCGGTCACACAGCCCCGGATGCTCACGCCATACCATGCTCTTTCGCCTCCGCCGCCGTGATGATCTCAGGCCCCGCCACGCGTTCGCGTGCAACAACATACGGCCCTATCTCTTCAGGTGTCAAAACCTTTCGAAGATCCGCAAGGTTCACGCGCTCATACTCTGTCACGCGGTCACCTGCGGCACTCTTTGCACACGCATACAGATATCCGCGTCCGAGGAACTTCTCGACATCACAGCTGCGCAGATGCACAACCTTCTGATGAATCTCAGGCAGTGCGTCACGCAGCTTTGCAACATTTACTTCGTAGACCGTCTTCGTCGGATGGAAGATCCGGTACTCGGCGCTCTCGACATTTTCCGCACGAATAGTCTCGATATCCAGATGATACTGTTCGAGAAATCCGAAGTGGAAGCCTTCAAACGCGTATGCAAGGTCGCGGCTGTGCAGTGCTGCCTCAAACGCGTCGTTTGGACGCGGGTGCAGTTGGGGTAACGTTGTTTTCAAAAAATGTTCGGTGTTAAAAGGGGTGTAGGTCATGGGGAGTCCTGATTTTTGGGGAATTCTTTTCTGATTTCGGTACGTTCGGTCATATGCATCCCTCCGCAGACTTTCTCTTCTCCTGCATGCGGAGACGAATCAGCTGTTTTGCTTCAGCTCTGCTGAGAACATACGTCGTGATCGTCCTCATCTCAGCCTGACTGACACGGATTGCCGTATCAGCACGGCACGAAGGGCAGCGGAGCACAGGGGCATCAGCGTCAAGAGTGCCGGTGCCGGTGATCTCGCGAAGGATGAGTGAGAAGGAAGTGCCGCATGCGGGGCAACAGTAGGTATTTCCGAAATACCCATTGGATTCAGTCATCTGCTTCCTCCGGCTCAGGCATTTCATCCCGACTGAGGCACTCAACCTCCTGCCGCAATTCGCGGTTCAGTTCTGCGCGGTGCTCGGCAAGCTGATCCGCATACGTCGTCTCATACGCCTGTATCCAGACCCGCATTTGTTCAATGGTAGGAATCCGGCCGAGGCGTTCGGTCATAGCACTCTGAAGTTCGGAAAAGAGCAGTTCGTACGCGGTCTGCGCGCCGCGGGAAGCGATCACCGGAAAGGCAAGCTCGCTTAGGATGTCAAAGTAGGTCTGCCACATCAAATCATGCGCGAGGGCTGCAGATCGTCTGGCTGCTATCCACTGAATGGTTGGAGGATCAAGGTCTCCGGTGATGTGGTGTTTGGCTGCATGGCAGCCGTAGAGAGTAACACGGGATACCGCAGTGTAGTAGGCACTTCGGCTCTGATATCCCATGTTTTTGACGAGTTTTCCCAGATTCTGGTACTCCTCGTCGGTGAGATTGGTGTAGGCATGGCGTTTCATGGCAAGGTTTTCCCTGAGGGGCGAGGAGCGAGGAGCTGTTCGGCTCCTGATGAAATGAAAGAGAGGTTCGCAGAAGCTTTCTGTCTCTCTTTCTCTCTCGCACAACTACAACCATCGAAGTATATATTTATACTATAAATGACATATATGTTACACAAGAGTATTCAGCGGGGCACATGCATTGGGATAAGAAAGAGTGTGCGGGGTCGTGGCCCGTGTGTTCTTTTTCCCTGATACATGCAACAGCTCTTAGCTCCTCGCTCCTGTTGTGCAGGAGTTGGTTCCTGGTAGACTGAACTACCATTGATGAGTGATCCGGTGTTTTGTGTAAAGCTGCAAAATGGATCAGTCATCATCAGTTTTCAAAAATTGTGTGATGTTTTGCGATACCTCCCATCGTCCGCAAGTCGGCACGACAGTATTTTGATCGGTATTTTTGGTATTTATTTTTTTGTGATTGGTTGTTCTTTTCGACAAAAGATAGTTTTATTATGGATGATTTTGGGATTTTCACTCGAAAACATCGATATTATGTCTTTCGCAAATCAGGGAGTGGGTTACTTAAACATATTTTTTGCGGCAAATTTTTGCGAAAAGAGCAGGCGCATACATCTCAGGATGAATTTGACGATTACATCCTCTCAGGATAGTATATTATCTCCTCCTTCATATTAAATCTGCCCCCTCCGCGTCTGAAATTTGGAATTCTTCTGAAATACTCGGTAGAATCACCCCGCCGCATTCGGGCTCCCTACTGGTTTTGAACAGTTTGTGAGATATTGTTTTCTTATTATGTCATTTTATTCCTCATTTTTCGATGTTTATCGCAATTTTTATTGTGTGTTTTCCGACTTTGTACGTCCTATCCTGATAGGAAATAATCGGCCGCAACTTCCTTCCGAAGAAGTGTCCGCACAATGTTTCCGGCTAAATGAATGTGGTATGTATGAATGTGGTATGTATGTGTGTGTCATTGAATGACGATTCCGTGAAAAAAATTTCGTGCAGATCATGGATGCAGTATGCCCTGCTGCTGTGTGCAGTACTGTTGTGTGCGTGTGTACTGTTTACAGCTCCGGTTGCGGCATCGCCGGATGATGCCTTTGTATTTAATGGAGGAACCTTCGCCACCGCCCAGGCTCTTGCAGTTGCCCTCGGTTCTGCTGCCACCGCCGCCGACGATACTCTCACGCTCAACCAAGATCTCCTCCTCACCGGACCGGTGAATATCACTGGAAGCATGACGATCATTGGTAACGGTCACACCATATGGCGCGGCGGCAATAACTTCTTCCTCATCAACGTCAGTGTTGGAATACTCACGCTTGGCGGACCATCAGATATATTGATCATTAATGCATCGACGGATGAATTCTACAGCAACTGCGGCTTGATTCAGGTTACCGGCTCTGGCAGTGAACTTATCATGAACGACGGTGTCACCATAACTGGTGACTCCGAAAATAACTTTTATGAGGGGGGCAGCGTCTGTATTGTCTCCGGTGGTAATTTCACTATGCATGGCGGCAACATCACCGATAACTGGGCTGGAACTGGTGGTGGCGTTTACGTCTCCGGCGGTAGCAGTTTCACTATGTACGGCGGCAACATCACCGACAACAGAGGTTCTGATGGTGGTGGCGTCTACGTCACCTCCGGTAGCAGTTTCACTATGCATGGCGGCAACATCACTGGCAACCGTGCTAGTGGTAGTGGTGGCGGTGTCCGTGTCTCCGACCCTTACCCCTACACCGGCTCTTTCTTCACTATGGACGGCGGTAAAATCTTCGGCAACCGTGCTGGTGATGGCGGCGGTGTCTATGTTGGTGTTGTCGGCAATTTCACTATGAACGGCGGTGAAATTTTCGACAACATTGTGACTCAGTATGGCGGTGGCGTCAGGGTTTATGGCCTTAACGCTGTGTTCACTATGAATAACGGCAAGATATTCAATAATACTGCACAGTATGGCGGTGGCGTCGATCTCGAGGGGTACGGCGGTGGCAGTTTCACTATGGGCGGCGGCGAAATCTCCGGTAACACTGCGACTAATAAGGGTGGTGGTATCAGGTCAAGTGGCGATGTCACTATTGACGACGGCGAAATTTCCGGTAATACTGCACAGAATGGCGGTGGTGCCTTCCTTTACGGCAACAGTTTCACGATGCATGCCGGCAAAATCTCCGGCAACACCGGATCTACATATGCTGCTATCGGATTCGAGAAATTAGAATTCGCCACAACATCATTTCTCATGACCGGCGGCGAGATCTCTCACAACATCGCGAAAGAATCCGACGGTGCTGCCATTGGATTCAATAGCTCAAATCCTATTGTTGTGATCGTTACCATCACCGACGGCAGCATCATACACAATCAGGGTCACGCTATCAGTCAGAGCGGCGGCTTAAATACCCAAGGCACCTACAACATCGGGGGGACCACTCTCTTTCTCAACAACACCGGCAGCCATTTCTACATGAAGTCAGGCGATGCAACCCTCAACCTCACCGGCGGCGAATACAAAAAAGGAGAAAATACTGTCAACCTGCTCGACACGTCAGGCAAGACTGCTGTTTATCTCTCAGGCCCGGTCACCTTCGACGCTGACCTTCCGTTCACTCTCAACAGCAAGGACTCCACGGTAACCGTCAACGGAGAGTTCACCGGTATGATTCACAGCTTCAATCCGATCGCAGAAGATCTCGACAACGTAGCACTCATCACAGTTGACAACACAAAGACAACTCAGAAACCATCCGAACTTCTCAGCAGATTTGCCCTTCTTGACACCAAAAAGTGGACACTTGTCGCTGACGACAACACAGACACCATCAAAACCGTTATTAACAAACCGATTGCCCTCGCGGGTTCGGGCAACGTCACCGTCACCTGGATCAACGCAACTGTTGCCAACGTCAGCATCCGGCTCGACCCGAACGCCAACGACGCAACCGACGTCTATGTCAGACTCGGCAGCAGTGAGTCGCAGAAACTCTCCGGCGGCACCTTCGTCAAAGGCTCCACCATCAGTGACCTTCAGGTCACCGGCCTTACCGCAGGGACCTCCTACTCTGTTGCCGCCGTCCTCAAAAACACCGGCATCAGCTCAAGTGAGTTCACCTCTTCGAACCTTCTGGACACAACCTCCCCGACACCTCACACAGTCACCATCACCGGAACAGGAGGCGCACCTCTGCCTGACGGCGGTGCCAATCTTGGACAGGGCAAGAGCATGACCTTCGGCGTCCTCGTCTATGATGCAAGCGACAAACTCCTCAAAGACGAACCGGTCACCTGGAGTAAAACCGGAGCCTTCACAATCGAAGGAACGAAAACCGCCACCACCATCACCCTGACCGGCGGCAGCAGTGACGGAACTGACACCCTCACTGCAACCGCCGGCGGCGCTACCGGAACTGCATCCATCAGTGTAACCACAGACACACCGACCAAACTTACCGTTAATGCTGACAAACAGACAATCGCTCTCGGCGACAGTGTATCTCTCACCCCGATAGCGACAGATAACGGCGGCAAACAGTTCGCCGGATACGACGTCGAGTGGACTGTCAGTCCGTCCGGCACCATTGCAGACAGCAAAACAGGCGCAGCCGCAGCATTCACCCCGACAGTCGCAGGCAGTTACACCATCACAGCATCCGTCAGCGATCCGTCTCTTACCGCACAGACCACCATCACCGTCGTTGCCAAACCAACAATCACCACCCAGCCGCAGAGCGCAACCTACATCAAAGGCCAGACCGCAGCCCAACTCACCGTAACCGCGTCCGGTGCCGCACTCGGCTACCAGTGGCAGAAATCCACTGACCCGAGCTTTAATGCAGACGTCAGTACTGTCGGAACCAATAGTAGAACCTACCCTCCTGACATCAGCACTGCAGGCACCACCTACTACCGCGTAAACGTCACCAACACTCAGAACGACTTTGTCACCCACACCTACAGCAGTGCGGCAATGATCACCGTCCTCGAACCAACCGCAGACAAGATCGAACTCAATAAAACATCCGTCACCATCCAGAAAGAGGGTGCCGCCGCCCAAATCACTGCAACTGCAAAAAACACTACCCTTGACACAAATCTTGACACTGCCGTGATCACCTGGTCAATCGAAACCGGCGGCGAATACGTATCCATCACTCAGGCTGGAAACACTGTCACCATCACCGGCAAACAGGCAGGAACCGCTGTCATCAGCGCATCATCCGGCAGCGCTGCGGCAAAGGCAACCGTCATCGTCACCGACCAGACCGTAACAACCCATACCATCACTGCCAGTGCAGGCACCGGTGGCAGCATCAACCCGAATGGTGAAATTCCTGTCGTCGAAGGAAGTAGTCAGGGTTTCACCATCACCCCTGACACCGGCTACGAAATTACAAACGTCATAGTTGACGGAACATCCGTCGACGCTGTCAACTACTACAAGTTCGACTCTGTAATGGAATCCCACACCATCGCTGCAACGTTCACCGCAACCTCCTACACCATCACCGCAAGTGCAGGCCCAGGCGGCAGCATCAGCCCGAGCGGAGCAGTCACCGCCGCCCCGGGAGATGACAAATCCTTCACCATCACTGCGGCAACCGGCTACAAAATTGCAGACGTCAAAGTTGACGGAACATCCGTCGGTGCTGCCAGCAGCCACACCATCGAAAACATTCAGGCAGCTTGCACCATCCGTGCAGAGTTTTCAGAGCTCCCTCCCTCCACTGTTACCATCACCGCGACAGCAGGTCCCGGCGGCAGCATCAGCCCGAGCGGAGCTGTCTCTGTCACTTCGGGAGATGACAAATCCTTCAGCATCAATCCCGCAGACGGCTACAAAATTGCAGATGTCAAAGTTGATGGAAGATCTGTTGGTGCGGTCTCCAGCTACACTATCCAAAACATTGTGGCAGACCATACCATCGCTGCAACCTTCACCGGTGTACCGACCCCTGTCCCGACGGGTGGAGGTTCCTCTGACGGTGGATACAGCGGCTCAACCAGTGCAGGCATCAGCCTGACCGGTAGTGTATCCTTCGGCAGCTCGGTCGGATTCACCAGTGTAGACTTCCCTCAGGGAACCACAGGAACCGTGGTCCTGAACACCAAACCCTCAGGAATTCCGGAGCCACAGAACAGTTACCTTGTCAGTGACATCTCGGCCCCCTCATTCCAGGGCTCAGCCCAGGTTGAGTTCAGTGTCCCTGCAGCACTCATCAGAGATCAGGGACTTGGTGTGAACGACGTCGTCCTCCGTCACTACGTAAACGGCGAATGGGTAAACCTCCCGACGTTCTTCATCGGCGAAGAGCGTGGTGCAGCACACTACGTTGCAACAACGTCCAGCTTCTCACCCTTTGCCATCGTCTATGAAAAAGGCGGGGCATCAACCGTTGAGAAGTCCACGCCGCAGCCGACCGTTGCCGCAGGCACTGCCGCTGCAACGTCAGCAGCAACAGCCTCTGCAACAAATGCTCAGGCATCTGCGGCCACCCCTGTTCCAACGAACCCCGCAGGCAGCGCTGCAACCGCAGCACCCACGCTCACCCAGGCCCCCGTACCGGTTGCCGGAGCACTCTTCGGACTGCTTGCAGCCTGTGTAATGCTAAGGAGAAGGAACTAATCCTTCTTTTTTATTTTTTCCATCTCGTAAAAGTGACCACTTCATCGTCTGGCAACATTTCATCTCAATTCCAATCAGCGAATGCTGCACCGGCGGCACATGGCAATCATCCGATACCCACCAATGATGAACCGGGCAATAATTCCGGCCCGCTAAAAAAAAATCGTAAAAGCAGATGTGGTTGGTGTTTTGCACCATGCTTCACTAAAGATCAATATTGTTCATCACAAACAGCACACACGTCGGATGATGCCGGCCGTAACCGGTGAATCCACCGGTCGGGATCGACTTGTCGGAAAATTTTAGCTGCAGATTTCATACAAGTCTCCACACCCAAATCCCGTCCATTCCTTCCGATCTCCCAATCTTTCCAGAAATCAGCCACTGCTGCACCGGCGGCACATGGCATCATCCGATAACCCAACCATGATGAACCGGGCCATAATTCCGGGCCCGTAAAAAAAATCGTAAAAGCCAATGTTGCAGTTTTTGTACTGCAACACATCACCTAAAATGTTCCCGCGATAGAGACGCGGAAACATTTTGTTCATCACAAACAGCACACATATCGGATGATGTCGGCCGTTACCGGTGAAACACCGGTCGGGATACCTGACTTGTCACAAGAGTTTGCTACAGGCTCCATGCAAGTCCCCACACCCATATCCCGCAATAGACAAGTGATAATCCATGAACATTACCAGAGCTTTCTTCGCTATAATAGTTCTCTTTGGCATGTGTACCGGCTTCATGATAATCATCTATCTGATGATGAAATAAATCCGTGAACAAAAACACATCCTATTTTTCCAGAAATTTTATGCGCTCTCCCTCTTCGCCACACCAAATTCTCACCAAATCACTCCGTTCTTTTACATCAAGAACAACCAAAAACACACATTAATGCATCAATAAGTTCAATATAATATACAGAGGCAGGGCATCACCACCCAACGAAAAACACCCGCACCCTGCCTCGGGAACAGAAGAAATGCCCCTCGATTTCACCCCCACCTCTATTGTGAAAGCAGCAAAACGCAGCTTCACCGTACCGATCACAACCGCGACCGCGTTTGACGCAAACATCGCCGCACTCAAAGCAGCCGACAACCCTCTTGGTGCAACCGCGTATCAGACTGCGGGCGCGTCCGTTGACGGCGTCACCATCGCAAACGAGTACTACAAGGCGACCATCGCCTACCTCAGTCCGCTTGGCGAGGTGATCGGCAGCGTCGTCATCGACGCACCCACCCGCAGCAGCTACGATGTGATCGTTGCCCACATCCTTGCAGACACTGCTCTCACCGCGAAGTTTGCCGCAGACGCAGTCGCCGACCGCGACAACACCAAAGATTCCTGGAACGTCCGGCTCAAGATTCACGACCCGACCGGCGAGATCTACTTCCTCAACTTCACCAGAAAGGATCTTCGGATCAGCTCTTATGAGAATGATGCGATTCTTGCCAAGGTCGATGCGTGGGCAGACGGGGTTAACTCCCTGAATTGAAACGGCCCGGAATCAGTCGCAAACCTACGGTTTGCTTCTCTCCCCTGCAAGCAGGATCGCTCTCGTAATCGCATGCCGCTCTGCGGCCTGCTTTACAACTCCTTTCAGGAGTCGCCCCATCGGGACTCGGTCTCACGGTTGATTGAGATTATTTGAACAATAAACAAGAAAAAAGGAGAAACATCATGGACACAATCACCACCATCCTCATTATCGGTATTGCAGCACAGGGCATTACCGGCGCCGTCCTCATCCTCGCTGGCCCCATCTATGCGTGGAACGACAGATGGCTTGATCGTACTCATCGAACAACTGCCGATGAAGACCGGGAGTAAGAAAACTCCCGAACTATTTTTTCGCAAAACTCATTTTTCCCATTCAACCGTGAGACCGAGTCCCAAAGGGACGAGAGATGCCGAGCCGATATATTTGTGTGGGGGTGCCCCGCCCGACGGGCGGGTCCAACCCCACATTACGAATGTGTCGGGGCGGTTAATGGACCTTCGTCCCCGGAGCCACATCGAGAAGCGGAACAAGCAGAGATGCCGATTCACCCGCGGCGAACAGCATACCATTGCTCTCCTCTCCCCGGAACTTCGCCGGTTTCAGGTTCACCACCACGATGATCTTCTTACCAACCATCTCCTCAGGCGTATAACTCAGAGCAATGCCAGAAACAATCTGGCGGACCTCGGTTCCCACATCCACCTGCAACCTCAGCAGCTTCTCCGTCTTTGGCACCTTCTCAGCCTTCACCACCAGACCCACACGGAGGTCCAGCTTTGCCACATCATCGATACTGATAATTTCCTCTGAAAACGGCTCAATCTCAACTTTCACTTCTTCACTCATAGTATTCTTACCTGCTGCCTTATTCTGTGCCTCAATCGCACGCTTTGCAAGCGTAGCCTCAAGGTCCTCACGCTGCTTGTCCTCAATTCTCGCAAACAACGGGTAAATCTCCCCCAGTGTTCTGTTCTCAAACGGCACCAGAGCATCCGCAATTGGATGGCTCTCGATATCATCCGCATAACCGAGCATTGCCCACAGTCTCTGTGCCGAATCCGGCATCACCGGCTGAATCAGCAGCGCACATGCCTTCACAATCTGTAAACAGTTCTTCAGCACTGCCGCTGCCGCCGCCGGATCCTCCTTAATCAGTTTCCACGGAGCAGCGTTCGAGATGTAACTGTTGCCGTAACCTGCAAGCAGAAGGATACCGTCAACCGCAGCCTTAAACTCATATGCCCGCACTGCCTCTTCAACAGACGCAAGCGTCTTTGCAATCTCATCAAAGATCTCCTGCGCAACAGGAACATCCGGCACATCGCCGAACTTCGTTTTAACAAGCGTCATACTGCGGTTTGCAAAGTTACCGAAGGTATTGACCAGCTCATTATTGATCCGTGCCTGAAACTCCTTCCAGGAGAAGTCCAGCTCGCGGGTGTGGCTCGTATAGGCAAGCAGATAATATCTGAGATAATCTGCCGGAAGACCCTTCTCCAGATAATCCTCCTTCGTCCAGACCACATATCCGCGTGACTTGGAGAACTTCTGGCCGTCAATCGTCACCATGCCGCTCGCAACAACCGCAGACGGCGGCTGATATCCTGCGCCGTGCAGCATTGCAGGCCAGAACACGCAGTGGTGGTAGATGATATCTGAGCCGATGAAGTGCACGCGGTCGCCCTCGCACCAGTACTTCTGCCAGCTGCCGCCGGTGGCAGCTGCCCACTCCTCGGTAAAGGAGATGTAGCCGATCGGAGCGTCCACCCACACATAACAGACGAGGCCCTCGGCGTCCGGTGACGGGAACTTTACGCCCCAGTCCATCATCCGGGTGATGCACCAGTCAGTCAGCTCGTTTTCAACCCAGCCGATCGCATAGTTGCGGGCATTGATGGTTCCTTTAAGGGTTGGAAGATACTCCAGCAGATAGTCTCTGAACTCGCTGAGTTTGAAGTAAAAGTGCTTCTGTTCGCGAAGTTCTGCTTTTGTTCCGCAGGTGGCGCAGACGGGATCAAGGATCTCTCCCGGTTCAAGGTGTCTGCCGCAGCCCTGGTCGCACTCGTCGCCGCGGGCATGTTTGCCGCAGTAGGGGCAGGTGCCTTCCACATACCGGTCAGGCAGGAACCGCTTGCAGTTTGGGCAGTAGCTCTGCTGAATGGTCTTTTCATAGACGTATCCTTTCTCAATCAGGGTTTTGAGAATTGAGGTGGTTCGGTTGTGGTTGGTCGAATCATCGGTCATGCCGAACCGGTCGAACCGGATTCCCATGGATTTGAATACTTCGTCGAAGTGTGCATGGTAGTGTTCGGAGACGGCTCTGGGAGTGGTGTGTTCCGTTTCCGCGGTGACGACGATCGGGGTTCCGTGGTTGTCGGAACCACAGATGAAGACGATGTCGTCGCCAAGCCGCCGAAGGTAACGGACGTAAAAGTCGCCGGGTATGTAGGTCCTCAGGTGGCCAAGGTGGCAGAGACCGTTGGTATAGGGAAGACCACAGGTGACGACTGTCGGCTTATTGGTCATAGTGGTTACTAATTTGGCGCGGAGATGGTATTAGGGTTGTTACCTTTCCGTTGCCGATTCAAAAATACCACTGTATCGGCATTTGGAGCATGATTAAATACTTCAGTGACTTATCTGCTCATAAGTGAATAGAATTGCGTGAACGCTCGTTTCCGGTACGAAGTCTCGGGTCTGCAAAGCCTTCCCCTCCCGCGGCTGAAGAGCTGGGGAAATGGATTCTGGATCATGCGGGCAAGACCGTTGATCTGACCACTTGGGAGATAGAAACCTCTCTTCACGCCCAGCTGCCGGCGGTCACCCATCCTGCCTGCGGCGGAATGTTCTATCAGACGAGAGTTGCAGCGGCATTTTCCAATATTTCCGATCATACCATTACGGCAGAGTTTGATCTGATTCCTGACGATATCCTTGCCGACTGTTCTGCGGCAGAAAAGATCTCCCGCAGATGCTGGTGGGCGGTTCCTTCTCCTCAGGCACTGCATTATACAGATGCCTACTTCGGCGATGCCGATGATGCGTCAGCCGAGCTCGCAGACGCTGTGACTGATCTCTGCCGTCTGATGCGGGATGCCGGCACCGCAGGCCATGTGCTCATCTATGATGATGCGCCGGACGCGGTTGATCTGGAGCATTTCTCAGGCAGACGCTATCTCCGGTATGTGCCCGACGCCTACCTTGCTGATGTCCTTGAGGTGCAGCGGGACCTTATTCTTTCCAAGGATGCCGTGCCCAAACTTGCAGGCCTTGCCGACTGCTACACCATCCGGCAGGTCTGTGTGACCGACCCTGATGCCGAGGCCCTTACTGCGGTCTGCCGGTTGTTTGATCCTGAGGATGTCTCTATCGCCGGAACCGCGCCTGAGGACGGTCAGAACGAGTACTGGAAAAATCTTGCAGACCTGCGGATACGGTTCGCGGATCTGTGAAGTTGGGATGCCGCCTCCTTAGGATTTTCCGTGGAGCAGAGAGCAGACCAAAAGCATGCGATTCATGTTTACTCCAAATAAAATCAAGGATAAAAATCCCAAAAACGAAAAAGTATCCATACAAAAAATTGAATTGAGCGAAAACAAATGCGGCAGACGGCTCATCAAACGCCTGCCGCAGTATAAAAACCAGACCTTTATTTTTCCCAGTGCAGCTGCTGGTATCGCTCAGCGACACCCTTTGCCACATCGGCAAACAGATCGCCGCCGTGCGCATCGATGCCCACTACAAGCGGCATATCCTTTATCCGAATCTCCCAGACCGCCTCTGCCATACCAAGCTCTGGATAGTGGCAGGCAGCAAGCTCCATACAGGATGCTGCAAGTGCGGCGCAGCCTCCCGTGAACGCGAAGTAGACCGCTCTGCCGGACAGAGCCTCGCGGGCTTCTGCTGACATCCCGCCCTTTCCGATCAGTGCCCGCACCCCTGCATCGATCATCGGTTTTGTGAGCGAGTTCATCCGGGCAGACGTTGTCGGGCCTGCCGCAACAATCACGCCCTTCTCCGTGTCCACCACCGGACCGCAGTGGTAAATAACCGCTCCCTTCGGATCGAACGGAAAACCCTCTTCGCGGATCTTCAGATGCGCCTCATCGCGTGCTGTATAGATGGTGCCCGACAGCAGTACGCGGTCTCCTGCCTTCAGATCCAGCACCTCAGCGCCCAGCGGCGTCGTCAGGCGGATCACAATTCCACCTCCCGGATACCGCGCCGGCAGCACCAGCACTGGATGTTCACCGCGACCGGCAGCGATGCCGTGTGGCAGAATCCGCGCTTTACCTTCACCGCAAGCGCAGTCGTATCTCCGCCAAGCCCCATCGGCCCGATACCGAGCGTATTGATCGCATCGCAGAGCTCCTGCTCATACGCATCCATCACATCGATTCGTTCGAGCAGTGCCTCTTTGGCAAGCGCTGCCGCACCGTCGAATGTTCCGCCGATACCAACGCCTACCACAATCGGCGGACAGGGTCTGGCACCTGCCGCCATTACCACATCCACCACGAACTTGGGAATATCCGCGGTCTGCGACGGCAGCATCATTTTAATCTGCGACATATTTTCTGAGCCTGCCCCTTTCGGCAGCACCGTCACTCGCAGTGTGTCCCCGGGAAGTATATGCACCGGCTGCAGTCCTTGGCCTGTATTGTCCCCGCTGTTGTGCCGCGAGATCGGGTCCACCGCATTTGGCCGGAGCGGCACCGATGCCGTTGCTCTTCGGATCCCTTCGCTAATTGCATCATACAGCTCCTTTGTTACGGGAACCGTTGGCGGCACCGTCAGATATACCACAGGAATTCCCGTGTCCTGACAGATCGGGACCGAGAGACTCTTTGCCTTATCGAGATTCTCCAGAATGTTCGCAAGCTCGCCGCGTGCAACCGGATTCGTTTCCGCAGCTGCTGCATGCATCAGGGCAGCCTCGACGTCAGGGGGAAGAAAAATCTCCGCATCGCGTGTAGCCTCCGCAACTGCTGAGGCAAGGCGTTCAAACAACAGAGAACTCATGTGATGAGTATATTGCAAAAGAAACAGATTAAGACTGTCGCTTGGGATAGCTTCGCATCCACAATAAAAAACAACAAAAAAACTCAGAGAAAATTGAAAATATGGTATTGATTGAGAGCCAGGATTGGCTTAATTCTCAACAATAATACGTGTTGGCGTGGGCAGCTTGTATCCGCTGTGCAGAAGTGCGTCCTTTGCCTGGTCAATGTACTGCGGGCTGGTCCAGACGGTAAAGATACGCTGTCTTGGTGCCACACGTGCTGCAGTTCCGACTGCCTTGCCGAATGCAAGACGCATACCCTCAGACACACGGTCTGCACCTGCGCCGGTTGCCTGCTTGTGTTCGCGGAGAACGTGGTGCGGGTAGGGGCGGATCTTGAGGTGGAAGTTGCTTCTTCCGACATCCTTCATCAGGCGTCTGTTCATGTTGATACGTGCCGCTTCCATTGCTGTGTGGCGGATCTGGCATGCCTCAAGTGCTTCAAGGTGAATTGCAACCGGGAATTCGGCTGAAAGGTTACCCATATCAAACTGTACAACCTTTACGCCTGGCACACCACCCATGTATTCACGGCGGCAGTATGCCTTCTTGGCAAGGTTGCGGTACATTCTTGCTGGTTTTCTTACCATGTCAAATAACTCCTCGCTCTCTAAATGTGCTAATCATGTTTGGTTGAAATCCTATTAAATGTTCTGATTGCCGGTTTCCAGTTCCTCAATCATATGCAGGACTTTTTTACGGTACTGGGCAAACTCAACGCTCGTTCTTTCTCTTGGACGCTGGAGGGAAATCGTATCAATTTCATGTACGCGGCCCGGTCGCGGTGTAAGAATCACAATCCTGTCCGCGAGATAGACCGCCTCATCAACGCTGTGCGTCACAAAGAGGATCGTCTTTTTGGTCTTCTGCCAGATGTTCAGAAGCTCACGCTGCATCTTGTTTCTTGTCTGGGCATCAAGAGCGCCAAACGGCTCGTCCATCAGCATAACCGCAGGATCGGTTGCAAGAGCGCGCGCAACCGCTGCACGCTGGCGCATTCCGCCCGACAGCTCATATGGATAACTGTCGGCAAACGCCTCAAGCCCCACCAGCTTCAGCTGCTTCTCCACCTCGATCTTTCGCTGCTCAGCAGGAACGCCGGTCATCTCAAGACCGAACCCGACGTTCTCGGCAACAGTTCTCCAAGGGTAGAGTGAATACTCCTGAAACACCATCGTCATCTTCGGCGAAGGACCGTTCACGACTTTTCCGTCGATTGTGATCTCGCCTGACGTCGGGATGTCAAGACCGCTGATCATGCGAAGCAGCGTTGTCTTGCCGCAACCGGACGGGCCTAAGAGGCAGACGAACTCTCCGTCATGAATCTCAAGATTCACATCTTCAAGAGCAGTAACCGTTCCTTTCCGTGTCTCAAACTTTTTTGTTGCGTGGTTGACCCGCACCCAGACTTTGTCATAGTCGCTCATTTGTCAAGCGCCTCCCAGCCGAACTTTTTCTTCTGCACATACTGGAAAAACTGGTCCATCACAATACCGATGATACCAATCGCAATCATACCGGCAATCACGATCTGAACCTGACCCCAGTTGTAGGTGTACATGATCATATAACCAAGACCAGATACCGTTCCGGGCAGCATCTCGGCTGCAACCACGCTCATCCAGGCAATGCCAAAGCCAACCCGAAGACCGCTCCAGATGGCAGGCCCTGCTGCAGGTACGATAACTTTGGTTAAAACCTGTGTTTCACTTGCCTGGTAAATACGTGCGGTTTCAACCCAGCTCTTTCTGACGCGTTTAACGCCGTCAATGGTATTGACCAGAATCGGAAATATGCATCCGATAACGATGATAAATTCAATGGATCCAAGACCGATGCCAAACCATGCAAGGGAAAGCGGCACCCATGCCATTGGCGGGATTGGCCGGAGAATTTGAATCATTCCATCAGAAAACTCTTCCAGCAGTTTATAGCGTCCGAGAAGGATTCCCAACGGAACTGCAATAATGCATGCAATGATGAATCCTAACGATACCCGGTAAATACTAATCAACGAATTATCTACAAGACTGCCGGAGCCGAAAAGATCAGCAAACGGTGTGGCAAAAACTGCCAGAACGTTTTCCACTCGCGGCAAAATATAGGCATTATTTATCAGAATTGCCGCGATCTCCCAACCCAGAACGAATAATGCAGGGAGTATCAGCTTAAAGTACCATTTCATGGATTGTCTATCACCACCCGGTTTTCTGGTAGTAGTATGAAACCTGACCGGTTATCAATACTGCGGGAATGACAAAAAAAGGAGTTTAGTTGTTGTCGAGTCCTGCGACGTACTTGTAGAAGAATGCCGCAAGGACTGCACCGACGATGGGACCTACAACATAGATCGGGAACGTCGTGACGAGTGCAGTTGATCCGCCCATAATCGTTGCGATAAGGTCGGGGCCAAACGTACGGGCCGGGTTGAGTGAGCCGCCGGAGATATTTCCGATTGCGATGATAACACCGGCAACCGCCATACCAATTACGAGTCCTGCAAATCCTGGGGTCGCACGCTGGTCAACAGCGACGCCCATGATTGTCAGCATCAGAACAAATGTTCCGATAATTTCCGCAACCAGTACCTGCCAGATGCTGATTCCCGGGAACGGTGCGGTTGCACCAAGTCCGCCGATAGCAAGAGCATCAGGTCCTGCGATAAACAGGAACAGGGCAGAGCCGATTGCTGCACCAATACACTGGGCAATGATGTAGGCAACCGTGTCCTTGGCCGGGAACTTCTTGATCGACCAGAGGGCAATACTGACTGCCGGGTTGATGTGGGCACCAGATACTCTGCCGAGCGTGTAGATAACAACCGCTACCGCAATACCAAATGCTACACCGACCGCAAGCCAGTCTCCAAGACCGCCAAGCGCACCGATACCGATGTCAAACGGCGTAGCCGTCGGTGTTCCTGCTGCAAGCATCAGCAGGACCGAGACCGCACCACAGCCGATAAAGACAAGGAGCATCGTCCCCACCAGTTCGGCAATACTTCTTTTTACCAGTTCCATAACATCATCACCCGTTCAGAGCATTGTGGCATTCCGGACAGAGAATCCGTGGGATCGGCTTCTTCAGTTTCTTTGCCGGGAAGGGGTATCCCCCCTCCCATACAGAGACATCGGCACGGATCATGTGCTCGGTGCAGAGTCCCATTCCACATACGATACAGATGCCGGTCGCTTCGCGATCGACACCCAGTTGTTCACACACGTAGCATTTCATTTTTTTATACCGCCTCGCGATACTGGCAGTACTGGTGGCGGGAGCCGATCAGACATGCCGTTGCGCAGCTCTTACAAGCACGTGCAGGAGCTGCCGGGGTTCCTTTGTCAAGGGCAATGATGTTGGTCATCATAGTTGCCGTAATCGGCTCGCTTGTCAGCAGACATGGATAGTCTGCAATCCGCATCAGTGCCGATGCACGCACCGTGATGGCGCATGCAGGGTATGCATAGCGCTGCGGATTCATCAGGACCTCGTTCTCATGGATCGGAGACAGGTCGACAAGCATACCACCCGAACGTGCGGCAAGCGGTTTTCCTGAACCGTTCTTTACGCGCTGTGCTTTGTCGAGAATCTTCCATCCGCGATAGATCATGTCCATGAAGTCGCAGTTGTGCAGCTCTGCTGCTGCCCCTCTGGTCGGGCGGATCATCACCAGATTGTGGTAGCGTTTGGTCAGGAGGTCAACGATCATAGGAGCGTTGAATCCGTCCATCTCCAACAGATACTCTGCTGCTACTGCTGATGCACCGGTCGCAACATCAAGCAGCTGGTAGCCGCTCTTAATGTTGGGCAGTGCCGCATGCAGGGTCTTGTCAATCACACCGGTAACCGCTTCAATTGTTGCCATCACAACATCGTCTTTACACATGTTGTAGGTGGACTGCGAGATATGGTGTGAAATGTCGCCGACACAGTATGCGGGGATTGTGGCGATGTTTCCATAATGGACTCCGTCGTCGATTGCGGCCTTGACATAGGCCTCCATTCCCTTACGGTAGTTGTCCATATATTTCTTTGGGTCAAAGGAGGTCATTCCTGAACTGTTCATCAGATCAACCTGTGCTTTGACCGGATGCTGGTAGAGTGCCTGCAGCTGTTTTACCTCTTTGTCCGAGGCTTCGGCAAGGGTGTCGCCTGCTTCGATCCGCTTTGCAAACAGGTCGCCGATACCGTAAGAGGTGTTCATACCCCAGGATTTTGCGGCGAGGATTGCCTGTTTGTGATCAGTCGGGATGTCGGTCTTTTGCAGGATCTGGTTGACCACATTGCTGGTGGATCCGGGCATCAAGGCAAAGTCAACGACACAGGTGGGTCCGTAGAATCCTGCGTAGCCGCGTGCTGCCTCACGACCGACGATGTTTTCATTTTTCTTGATACATTCTGCGAAGGTATCCATGCTCTTTGCGAATTTTTTGTCTTCATCGCAGAGAATCTCAAGAATCACCGGCGTCTGGTAGTGCTCGACGAACGGATCGTCTTCTGGTCTGACATAACCGGTAAGACTTGATAAGACCTCGAAGTGGGTTTTCACTGATGCCTTGTGGAGGTTGATGACTGCCGCACTCTGGCCGTCAGCGACGGTCATCTTGCTGACTGCATCGACATACGGTTTTGCGTCAGTGAGGGAGAACTTCGTCCCTCTCTTCTGCTTGAGGACATTGACGTCTGCATACTGCGCAGCAAGCGCTTCTTCGACCATTTTTTTGTAGATATCAGACATTCTGGTATTCACCTCTTTTAGTACATTTGAATCATTATGCTCAGAGGTTAAATAGTTGCCGATTGCAGCAAAAAATCTCTCGCAAATATTTGAAATTATTCAAAAAAACGTAATATTTTTTCAAAAATGAACTCATATGGTAAATAGGTGTCTGTCGCCGGTGATGCCAAACAGGCCTGAACGTACTCCGCAGTCCAGCCATCCGTATCCGTAGGAAAAGTGAGCGAGGGCATTCATTTCGTCGCCGGTGGAAAAAATGTCGTTTGCGCGGTTGAATTCCGCTGTTACGATTGCCTGAACTTTCACCGCAGCCCGGTACATCGGGGTTTCAGTATCCGGGAGGATCACTACACAGCCTGCGGCTTCGGTGAGCATGCGTTTGTAGCGGCGCGTTTTTTCTGCGAGATGTTCATGCAGAGCTTCTGGTATTTTTTCGGTGATTTCACTCGGTCCTGTGGATGTTGTTCCGTTCAGAAAACCGAGCATGCATCCGGCATCAAGCCATCCGTATCCGTAGGCGAAGGAGGCTGAGGCGTTGACCAGATCTCCTTTGCGGTAGAAAACCATGCCGTCGTATGCATAGCAGGACACCATTTCGAGTATCTCTGCGGCGGTTGAGCCGACTGCGGTGTCTGCGGGAGCTGTTGCGGTGGCGGCTGAGGCAGCAGTCTGATATTTTTCGCCATAGGTCTGTATCAGCACAGGCCTGCAAACCTCCTGAGGTATTCGAGTTCGATGTCATGCAGGGTCCCTGGGACGATCAGGATATGCAGCGGGGTGCCGAAGTCAAAGTTCCGCATTTCGTCTGCGTCTCCTGCATGAACCGCCGGGTCTTCTGATCCGGCTCTGGCAACTCCTACATAGAGCGGAATTTTTGCACCGGTTCGCGATGCCTGCTCTTCGAGAAGGTCAACCGCTTCGGAGATTTTCATGTACCGTTCTTTATCCTTCTGAATGTCCAGAAACACGAGGGTGTGAAGGTTGTGGGAGAGGTTTTCGGTGATGACCTCAATCGGCGTCATGGGAAACCATTTACCGTGCGGGAACGGGACCGATACCGATTTGCCGAATCGGTAGTTTTGTAGGCCTGAGAGACCGCAGACCGCGGTGGTGATGGAGGCGCCGTGAATGATTCGCGTGGCAATTCCCCGCTCGGCAGCACGGATGCGGATATCAGCATGAGTGGTTGCAACCATGGAGTCTCCTGCGGTGAGAAAGACCGCTTCGCCTGCGGCGGCTGCGTCAAGAATTGGTTCAGGATGAAGTTCGACATCCTCGCGGTAGAGGGGCGTGATCTTTTTTCCGTAATACTCTTCCAGCCGCTCAAAGGTGGTGCCGGTTAAAACCGAGGTGTAGACTTCCAGAAATACTGCGTCAGCCCTGTGGATTGCTTCCAGTCCCCGTACGGAGACGTCATATTCGTCGCAGAGTCCGAGTCCGATGAATGTCAGCATTGCATATTTGTTGGGTTGCTGAAGTTATGAGGTATTCCTCTCCTGATGCTTTCTTCATTTGGCAGGGTGAGATTCTGAAACATAATGAAACGCGAATAGCGCGAATCGCATGCCTTCGGCCTGCGATTCGCGTTATTCGTGTTCTTCGCGTTTTATCTCTCCACTCTCACCCAATCAGAATCAGTTTCGCCAGAGCACCGACCCCGAGTCCGAGACAGAGCGTAAAGACCGTGATCATCAGGGCACGGCGAGTGCCTATCTCCCGCATGAGGACTGCGATCGTTGAGATGCAGGGGATGAACAGGGCGCAGACCAGAGCAAAGATGTAGAGCTGGCTGCTGGAAAGAATGGAGGCCAGATCCGTTGTTCCTCCCATGACCGCCAGCGTCTCAAATGCCATCTCTTTGCGGAGAATACCAAACATCAGTGCGGTGAACGCAAATCCCGGCAGTCCGAGGACTGCGGTTGAGAAGGGGTTGATGAACTGCTCAAACATCTGCACAAGGCCGTAATACTCAAACAGTCCGAGGAAGATACTGCTCACCAGTAAGAGCGGCATTGCGATGTAGATGAACTCGCGGACCCGCATCCATGATTTGCGGAGCACGTGCGAAGCGACCGGTTTTCGCAGCTGTGCCATCTCCAGAATCATGCCGAACTGCTCTCCGGGAGTGATTCTGGACAGAATGCATCCGACGATGAACACCAGGACAAACACAATGGCGTAAATTGAAAACGCCGCTCCAAACCCGATGAAGGAGGCAACAATTCCAGAGATGACCACGGTTCGCGCTGAGCACGGCAGCATGGTCACAAGGACGGACGCGATGAACTGCTCACGCTTTGTCGGTAGCAGACGTGTGCTCATGATTGCTGGAACACTGCATCCGAACGAGAGCACCATCGGAATAAGGCCCTGACCATGCAGACCGAGTTTGTGCATCGAGCGGTCGGCAAGAAATGCCGCACGCGTCAGGTATCCGGTATCCTCCAGCACGGAAATGAACAGATAGAAGAGAAAGACGTAGGGAAACGCAATGCCGAGACCTGACATGAGTGCGAGGATAACTGCGCCGCCAACGGTGTCTACGAGCGGATCCAGATTCAGCGCATGGAATGGATCGGCGATGTAGGTTGTCATCAGCGTGACGATGATCTCTTCCAGAACGCCTCCGAGGGTGAAGACGATCAGCAGGATCGAGACCATAATGATAATTAAAATCGGCAGTCCCGGAAATCCGCGGGTCAGCAGCTCGTCGAGGTCACGGCGTCTTCGCGGCGGAGCATCCTTTGTAACAGACGTTGCGATCTGTTTTGCGAGATTATGACGGTTTGCCGCAACTATCTGTTCCGGCGACATCATGTGCCGGCGTTCGATCTCTCCGGCAATGATGAGTGCATTTTCATGAATCTCCGGCGTGATCGTGTGGATATTGAGGTTTTCCAGTGCCCACAGTGCCTCAGGCTGGCTGACCCCGTAATATTTTTGCAGACTGTGAACCGCAGCCTCGATATGATGATCATAAGGAATGGCAACTGACGGTGCAGGGACTTCGCCTTTCAGAACAGCTTTTGCAATCTCGTCGAGATTTTTTCCATTGGTTGCGACGGATGGGATGACCGGCACGCCAAGTTTTTGCCCCAGAGATTCGGTATCGATAATTTTACCGGCGGCCTCAGCATCATCCATCATGTTGAGGATGACCAGCAGCGGTTTTTTCATCTCTGCTACCTGAAGCAGGAGATAGAGATTCCGCTCAAGATGTTTTGCGTCAAGGACGGCAATTAAGAGACTGATGTCTTCAGTGAGAAGGTACTCGCGCACCATCTCCTCCTCGACCGAGTTGCCGGCGAGTGAGTAGATGCCGGGAAGATCAACGAGGTTGAACTCGGCGTCTTCGTAGTGGACGACTCCCTGCATAACGCCGACGGTCGTTCCCGGATAGTTGCTGACCTCAACGCCGAGACCGGTGAGATGGTTGAAGATGAGGGATTTTCCCACACTCGGGTTGCCGATCAGCACAGCGCGTGGGATCATGGATTTTCGCACCGTTCTACCATGATGTTGGCGGATACTTCGGGGCTGAGTGCGATGTCGCAGCCTTTGACGGTGATGACCACTGCGTTGTTGACGAGTTTTCTCCGGAGGGTGATAAGCTCGCCAGGAATTACGCCGAGATCAACAAGCCTGCTGTGTTTGGCAAAACAGCGGATCATTGCCACGTGCAGGAGAGATCCCTCCGGGCATTCTGCGAGAGGAACAATCGGATTTTTCCGAGTGAGGTTGTTGTGGTTGGTGTACTCGGCGATTTTTGCCGGGGCTGCCGGTTCTGGTTTTCTCTGGTCAAGGAAGCTGTCGAGCCGCTCAATTGTTTCTGAGGAGATGTTGTGTTCAAGGATGCAGGCTTCACGGGATGCTTCCTGCGGTTGTTTTCCCAGAACATCGGTCAGAAATGTTTCGAGGACCGCATGTTTGCGGGCGACCTGTGCTGCTTTTTCTGCTCCTTTCTCCGTGAGGCTGACTGATGTTTCGTTGAGATGTATGAGGTTTTGGTCGCGGAGGGTCTGCAGGGCTTTGGCGATCTCGGTTTTTGAGTAATTAGCTGGTTTCAGTGCCTGAAGCTGCACTTCCTTCTGGTTGGTATTGAGTATTTCTTCAAGAATGTCTTCAGAGAGTACCGAGGTCATGGTGTGCGTCCTTCGCAAAATTATCTCTTATGTTGTCTGTTGTGACGGGTTATGTAGATATCTCAGCGTCTGTGGTAGAGTTTTTCGAAGAGGGATTTTGGATGTTCGGTTTCTTTGCACCGTTCATGATACCGGCAGGAGAGGCAGCTCCTGCCGCGTAGAGGTTGTGGAATTTTTCCCTGAAAAATAGTTTCGGCTGTTCTGAGTGCGGCAAGAAATGCCCGCCGGTCCGAAGGCGTTGCTGGCCCCTGGTGGCGGACTGTTCCTGATCCGAGGTACTCAACCGTTCCAATAAACGGTCTATCATACTCCTCTTCAAGGCAGAGTGCGTAGGCGGTTACCCGCAGCCGGTCGTTTGCATAGATGCCGGTTGTTGGTGCTTCACTGCTTTTTACGACAGCAAAACCGTCATCAAAAAGTCGGTCAACGCGGCCGGTGATTCCGTATTTTTTCGAGGAAACAATAACATCAGCCCGCAACGCGGTTTGCCAGTCAGTTTTTTCGCAGGCTTCAATCATTGAGAACAGCTGACTGTACTCAGCGTCCCCTGCGTCCGGTCGGACCGTTTTCAGTTCATCCCAGATCTCTTCGAGGATTAACTGACCTCCGAGGTGTGCTGCGATCTGTTTTGCAATGCTGTAGCTGTGCGGTTCAATGAATTCGGCGGGGTCGGATCTGGCAAGGTAGAGCTGAAGCGGGCACACACTGCATCTGACCAGCTCGCTTACCGTGATTTGCGGTGCGGTCATACCCAAGTCTATAAGATGACATCGATTCCTATAGTATTATAGTTTTATGACGGGCAATGAGATAAATGTCCAGATTCCCCAGAATCTTGATCCGGTTTACAGCAATATGATTCAGATTGCGTTCAAAGATGATGAGTTTACGATGATGTTTCTTCACCAGATTCCAGCGGTGAATCAGGCAAAGGCAAAGGCGATTGTGTCCATCAGTCCGGGACACGCAAAGAAGCTGCTGATGGCTCTTCAGAAAAGTGTGAATGATTATGAGGAGAAGTTCGGATCAATTGCACCCGCAACTCCTCAGGACCCAGCTTCAGACGGTTTTACTCTGCGCGGATACTCGTAAGACCGGTCTCGCTCTGCCTCTCATTTAAGAGAAGCAGATAACTTATTTATTGTTTTACACTCAATTTGTTAAAGCACATTCTCTGTGCCGTTGTGGCTTAGCGGTATAGCGGCTGATTCGTAATCAGCAGGTCGAGGGTTCAAGTCCCTCCAACGGCTCTTCTTTTACAGTGTTTTATTCATCTGACTCAGCCGGAAACCAACGGTTTATCCTTTCTCTCCCCCAACAGAGAAACATGTCACTTGGCGTAAACGATACGATCCCTCCCTTCTGCATTCAGGACTCCTTAGAGAACAAGGTCTGCCTTCCTGACGGGTCTGCACTCACCGTCCTCTATTTTTATCCCAAAGACAACACCTCAGGCTGCACTCTTGAAGCAAAAGAGTTCTCAGACCTTCTGCCGAAATTTACCGCACTCGGCGTCAAAGTTTACGGCATCAGTCAGGACAGCGTGAAAAGTCATCAGAAGTTCATCGAAAAGCAGGAGCTTACCGTGCCCCTCCTTTCTGACCCTGATCATGCTGCCATCGAAGGACTCGGCGTCTGGATTTCCAAAAAACTCTATGGCCGCGAGTACATGGGCGTTGACCGGAGCACGTTTATCATCGACGGGTCGGGAAAAATTCTTGCCGCATGGAACAAAGTCAAAGCCCGCGGTCATGCAGCAGAGGTTTTGAAAAAAGTGCAGGAACTGAACTGATATTTTCAGTTCAGCATCCAGATAACTACTGTGAGATAAGTGGCAAACGTCACCCATGCCAGATACGGGATCAGTAGATATGCGGCGAACGGTCTGATTTTGTAGAAGAGCCACATCGTTGCTGCAATCAGTATCCAGAGGACAACGATCTCTGCCGCTGCTGCACCAAGAAGATGCCAGCCAAAAAACAGGTATGACCACAAAACATTCAGAACAAGCTGTACCAGAAACACTACAGTCGCAATCTGCACATCCCGCCGTTTCATTCCTTCTGCAAGAACAAATGCCAGGGCAATTCCCATCAGGAAGTACAAAACCGTCCAGACCGGACCGAACAGATAGTTCGGGGGCTGCCATTCGGGCTTTATCAGCTCGGTCATAAACCATGACCCGTCTCCGGTAACGGTCACGAGCGACCCGATCACTGCCGCCGCAAACGACAGAACAACCGCTCCAAATACTAACGGAAGCGAAGGCATTCGATACTTGACATTCATACTCATCTCATATGCGCCTGATGGATAAATGACAGGGGATATTACCAAAAATTCCGTGCCTCATCAACCATTACAAGTACAAAAGATACATCTGCCTGCGTGACCTACACATATCTCAAAGATACCGGCAGAAAAAATACCAGCTAAGGATTCTGCCGAAAAATACTTCAGGTGAATTTAAAAAATGCTTCTTCTTGCCCTTGCCGGAAAACCAAACTGCGGGAAATCGACCTTCTTCAAGTCGCTCACCCTTGCAAATGTAGAGATTGCCAACTATCCTTTCACCACGATTGATGCAAACAAAGGCGTTGCCTACGTGCGTTCCCCCTGCCCCTGCAAAGAGCTCGGTCTTGACAACTGCACCTCCTGCGTTGACGGTGTCCGGTTTATTCCGGTCGAACTCCTTGACGTTGCAGGGCTTGTTCCCGATGCCCACCTTGGCCGTGGTCTCGGCAACCAGTTCCTTGACAACCTCCGTGAGGCCGACGGCATCATTCAGGTCGTTGACGCCTCAGGCAGTACTGATGCTGAAGGAAACCCGGTTGACATCGGAACACGCGACCCGCGAGAGGATGTCGCGTTCCTGAAGTACGAGTTTGCCATGTGGATGGCAGGTATCGTTGACAAGCATCTCGCAAAACTTGTCCGGCAGGCACAGGGCAAAGACCAGGTTTTAATCGACCTTCTTGCAGGAGCACTTGCCGGTCTTCGCATCAATGCAATCCAGATCCGTGAAGCGGTTGACGAAACCGGCATCAACCTTGCAAAGGCATCGCCTGAGGACATTGAAAAGATGTGCGAAGTCCTTCTCTATGTTTCTAAGCCCATGATTCTTGCCGCAAACAAGGCAGATCAGGCACCTGAAGCAAACCTTGCTTCTCTGGCAGAGCTTGGTGCTGTTCCGACCATTGCCGCAGGAGAGCTTGCGCTCAAGTCTGCCGCGCAGGCAAAACTTCTCCGCTATCTCCCGGGCGACAAAACCTTTGCCCCAATCGAAGGTGCAAAACTTTCCGCAAATCAGGTGAAGGCACTCACCATGATTGCGGAGAACATGAAAAAGCTCGGCAGTACCGGAGTTCAGGAAACACTCAACAAACTTGTCTTCGATGAGATCGGCATGATTGTCGTCTATCCTGTGGAAGATGACGGCAAATGCTGCAATGCAAAAGGCGTCGTACTGCCCGACGCGTTCCTGATGCCGAAAGGATCCACGCCCAAAGACCTTGCATACAAAGTCCACACCGACATCGGCAACGGCTTCCTGTATGCGGTCGATGCCCGCACCAAAATGCGGATTAAAGACAGTACCGAACTCAAGACTGGTGATGTTATCCGGATCGTCAGCACGGCAAAATAAGGTAACTTATATTATCTTTTAGATGCAAAGGTAGTGTAACTATGGGCAGTGAGGTGTATCAGGCACAGGTGCTTCGGGCATTCTTCGATACCATTACCGGTACCGACAGGAATCTCACCCGCATTTACATGTGCGTCATGTCGCTTGCCAAACTCAGAGGAGAAAGCCCTGAAAAGATGCGCTTTTTGATGGAGCAGATGCGTGCAAGCAAAGAAAAGCGTGAACTCTCCATCGACATTCTGGATTATATGGCAGAATCCGCGAACTCTCTTGAAGTGTGGGCAGGCCAGTCCGCATTCGGTATCACGACACCGGTCAAGTCCGAGGATTTCGGCGGAATCTCAATGGATTCCTTCTAAACACTTTTTTTCGCCGTATTTGAAAGAAATACAAATACTACGTATTTATGTCACAATAAGAAAATATTTATTAGATGAGTTTTTTGGAGGTGCTCAATGACACCGTCACTACGGTTAACGGTGTCATAAATACCTACGCTTGGTATCTTGCGTTTGTATTCCTGATCGGTATCGGTCTGTATTTCACCATTAAATCCAATGGTGTGCAGCTGAACCGTCTTGGTGAGGCGTGCAGACTCGCCTTTACTGGTATTCGAGAAAAAAGAAGTAAACAGACCATCTCTTCCTTCCAGGCATTCTGTGTCAGTATGGGTGCCCGTATTGGTGTCGGTAACATCGCTGGTGTGGCGGTTGCTATCGTATCCGGAGGTCCGGGAGCAGTGTTCTGGATGTGGGTCTTTGCCTTTATCGGTGCTGCAACCAGTTTCGTTGAGTGTACGATCGGTCAGATCTATAAAGAGAAGAAAGAGGACGGATTCTATCACGGAGGTCCGGCATACTATATCAAACACGGTCTGGGCAAGCCGAAGTTCGCTGCCTTCATCGCAGTTTTAATTATCTTCACCTATGGTCTGATGTTTATCGGAGTACAGGCCAACACGGCAACCATTGCATTTTCCAATGCATTTGGCACTGACCAGCTTGTCTTTGCAGTCATTATGACTGTTCTTGCAGCAGTCATCATCTTCGGTGGTATCAAGCGTGTTGCTAAGGCATCTGTGTGGATGGTGCCGGCAATGGCAATGCTGTGGATGATCCTCTGTGCAGTGATTGTTCTCGTGAACTTTACCCAGGTATCCCTTGTTATTGAGACCATCTTCTCCTACGCCTTTGGTGTACAGGCATTCGTGGGCGGAGGAATTGGTGCTGCTATCATGTGGGGTCTGAAGCGTGGTGTCTTCTCCAACGAGGCTGGTATCGGTTCGATTCCAAACGTTTCCTCCTCGGCACATGTGAAGCACCCGGTCAAGCAAGGTCTTATCCAGTCAGTTGGTGTGTTAATTGACACACTGGTCGTCTGTTCTGCAACTGCATTTGTAGTTCTTATCTACACCAACGTTGCCTACCCTGACTATGCAAACATCCCGACAAGCGGCGCAGTCCTCGTGCAGGAAGCAATGAGCTCTACGTTCCTCGGAGAAGCAGGTCCGTATGTGATTGCTCTCTTTATGCTGGTCTTTGCATTCAGCAGTCTTATCAGCTACTACTCGATGAGTGAGGCAAACGCGAAGTTCATTACCCAGCGCAAGGAAGCAATCGTTATCCTGCGTGTGGCAATCGTCGCCATGGTGTTTGTTGCATCCATGATGTCGATGGGCCTTGCATGGGATATGGCAGACACGTTCCAGGCACTGATGGGTATCTTCAACATGGGAGTGCTGCTCCTGCTCAGCAAGTATGCCTTTGAGGCACTCAAAGACTACTTTGATCAAAAGGCAAACGGTGTTGAGGAACCGATCTTCACGCCTGAGAGTATTTCCAACAGCAAGGGTGTGACCTGCTGGCCGGATACCGGCGAAGAGGATATGATCTAAACTCTGATCCCTTCCAAATCTTTTTTTTATTCGTGATTTTGTGTCGTAATTCGTTTATTGGTAGACATCATTTTTCATTGCTCGCAGCTCTCGTCTCACAGTGATGTTTCCAGTGGACGACTCAGAAATACCAATGTCCTGCCTCCCCGTCCTGCAGATTCTTCTTTGAGAAGCACCAATGAGTATACAATGGAATGCGTGCTGCTCGCAAGCGGAAGCAAAGGAAACAGCATCTACATCGGCAACGATGCGGATGCGATTGTGGTTGATGCCGGTGTCGGGTATCTGAAGCGTACGCTCGAAGATCTTTGTCTGGATACGTCCCGCGTTCGTGCGCTGTGTCTCACGCATGAACACTCCGATCATGTCCGCTCGGCAAAGGCGTTTGTAAAAGCGATGCATATTCCGGTCTATGCAACCGGAGGAACGCTCGACGCATCAGTTCGCGGAGGTTTTGTTCCGCAGTCTGCGGGACTCGTTCAGTGCCGCGATAAAATCGCGTCCACGCTTGGAAGCCTGAACATCACCGCGTTTCGGACCTATCATGATGCTGCCGAGCCTTCGGGTTTTGTCATTGATGACGGTGAGTCCCGCATCGGTGTCTGCCTTGACACGCATGAGGTGACACCTGCGATGCTTGACATTCTTCGCGAATGTGACGCAGTTGTGCTGGAAAGCAACTACTGCTCCCCGGCCATGCAGACCGATAAATTTCCCGAGTGCGGGGAGTGCCGGAGTTGCGGCGCGAAATGCTGCGGCAACCGAAAGGTTCTGAGATTATATCCGCGGTATCTCAAAGACCGTATCCGCGACGACGGCCATCTTTCCAATGAAGACTCTTCTGCGGTTGTGGCAGATCTCGCAAACGAGGTCGGAGTGATCGCCCTCGCACATCTCTCCGAGAACTACAACCGCCCGAATCTTGCCCGCGAGTCTGCGGAGGATGCCGCAGGCGAATCAGGAGTACAAATTTTTGTCAGCGATCAACTGACCGGATACCGGGAGCAGCGACTCGTCCGGTTCAGGATATAAGGTATATACCATGCTGTTTCGTGAATTTGCAGAGCTCTGCGACACCATAGAAAAAACCTCCTCGCGCCTTGCCATGGCTGATCTTTTAGCCGAGGTGTTTCCAACCCTGTCGGCCGATGACCTCCCGATCTTTGTCAGGTTTTCCCGCGGGAAAATTTTCCCTGACTGGTCGGCTGAGAAGCTTGGTTTTGGTCCGGGGCTTTTGTATGAAGCGCTTGCCTACGTTATCGGCAAAAAACGGGAGACCGTTATCTCCGCAATCAACAGTTCAGGCGATACGGGCAGGGTTGTCGAAGGACTTTTGGAGAAACGCGAACAGACGATGTTCTTCTCTGAAGAGCTTGAATTGCTTGACGTGCACTCGCGATTCGTGCAGATGGCAAAAACGTCCGGCAGAAAGTCTCAGCAGGAACGTATGCGTTCCGCCCAGTATCTGTTTTCCAACGCGTCCCCTCTTGAAGGCAGATATCTTGCCAGACTGATGCTTGAAGAGATGCGTATCGGTGTCGGTGAAGGTGTTGTCAGGGAAGCGGTTGCAAAAGGGTTCGCAGTTTCTGAGGAGATTGTTGAACACGCTCATCAGGCGCTGAATGATCTCGGCGAAGTGGCACTTTTAGCAAAGACCAATTCAGCAGCACTCGCAGAAGTGCGGATAACTCCTTTCCGGCCGGTCAAGATGATGCTTGCCCAGGCAGGTTCAATCACCGGCATGGTCGAGACCCATGGTTCAGTAGTTGCGGAAAATAAGTACGACGGCAGCAGATTTCAGTTTCACAAAGTGGGCAGTAAGACTGCTATCTACTCCCGCCGTCTTGAGGAGATGACAAAGTCCCTTCCTGACGTTGTGGCACTTTTGACAGCCGCAACTGATCACGACGTCATCATCGACGGCGAAGTTATTGCGATGCAGGATGGAAAACCGATGCCGTTTCAGACCGTGCTTCGAAGAATCCGAAGAAAGCATGATGTCGCGGAGGTTGCCGGGGCCATCAGCATGCAACCGCGGGTGTTTGACATTCTCGTCTGCGACGGCGAGACCCTGATTGATAAGCCGCTGTCAGAGCGGCGGAGTATTCTCGAATCCGTGATGAAGGAGTTCGTTGCCCCTCAGATGGTGAGCGACTCATCCGAAGATATTGAGCGGTATTATCATGCCGCTCTCGATAGCGGCAACGAAGGAATCATGCTGAAGGTCCCTGACTCTCCTTATCTCCCCGGCAATCGGGGCAAGCTCTGGATAAAGATAAAACCCGAGGTCGACACGATCGATCTCACCGTTATCGGTGCCGAGTGGGGTGAGGGAAAACGTGCGAAAATGTTTGGATCGTTCCTGCTTGCCTGTCAGGATGAGAACGGGGATCTATTGGAGCTGAGCCGCGTTGCAACCGGTATCGATGACGCGATGCTTGCCGAGCTGTACGAACTCTTTAAGGAAAAAATTGTTGCCGAACACGGCAAAACCGTTGTGTTCGAACCGGACGTTGTCTTTGAAGTAGGATACGCTGAACTGCAGAGAAGCACGAATTATGCAGCAGGATACGCTCTGCGATTCCCCAGATTTGTCCGTCTGAGGGATGACAAGGATCCAAGCGAGATCGAAACGATCGAGTCTCTTGCCAGAAGATACTCGATGCAAAATAAAGCCGGCCAGTAAAGCTTCTTTTTTCCTCTTTTTTCCTGAAACATTTGTTCTACCGCTTCTTCTCAGAAGGCAAGTTTATGTAGACTCAATGAAGAATTATTAGTAGCATTTTGGCGAGGCATTCGTGTGATATCTCCACTTGAAAAGATTAATGACTATATTGTGAACCGGCCCTTTTTGGTTGGCTGTTTCCTGATTGTTCTCATTTTGCTCGCAGTATTCGGAGCAAGTACTCTCTCCATGAGTACTGAGACACAGGATTCGGACAAGCTCAAGCATGGTTCCTATATTGCGGAAAGTTACAAGAATAACTTCCAGTCGGCCTCTATCATGCTGATGGTACAGGCCGATTCGGTAACGGATGTCGTCGTTGTTGACAAAGTTTACACTTTGGAGCAACAGTATCTCTCGGTGCAAGGGGTTGCATCGGCACAGAGTGTCTATGATGTTTTAGCTTTGTATAATGGCGGAACCATTCCGCAAAATCAGGCAACAATTGATGCTGTAGTGGCTCAAATTCCTGCAGACATTACCACATCCATTATGCCGAACGGGCAGCTTGCGATTGTTTTGATCAAGCTGGATACGGGAACTTCTTCTGCAAAACAGCAGAGTATTCTCAATGACCTTCGAAGCATGACGGATGCTGCTGATGTCCCTCCGGGAGTTACACTGACATTCACCGGTAGCGCTGCCATGCAGCAGGATATGGGCGGCGACCTCGGCGGAAACATGATCATGCTGCTGGTTGCGGCAATTGCTCTGATGACCATTGCCTGCAGACTGCTCTTCAACCATGTCCGCTATCCGCTGCTCTCGATCGTGAGTGTGTTCACGGGTCTTATCCTGACGTTTGGTATGATGGGTATTGTCGGTCTGCCGTTCTCGATGACAACGATTGGTGCACTGCCGATTCTCTTAGGTATTGGTGTGGACTATGCAATTCAGGTTCATTCGCGTCTTGATGATGAGGCAAGACGGCATCCTTTGCCCGAGGCAATTAAGATTGCAATCACCAAGACGGGTTCTGCGGTATTTTATGCAATGATTGCAAGTGCCTGCGGTTTCCTTGCAATGATGGTTTCCACACTGCCTGACATCCGTCAGTTTGGTATCACGGCAATTCTTGGTATTGCCTGTTGTTATGTTGCGGCACTGCTGATTATCCCGCTGGCGGCAATTCTCACGAACTACACGCCAAAGCCGCACAAGGTTCTGCCGAACGGTGAGATCAAGAAGCCGTTCTCCGAGACCTACAACCAGATTCTGCACAAACTCACCATGCGGGTGACAAAATACGCAATCCCGATTATGCTGATCCTCTGTATTATCGGATTCACGGGTCTCTATCTTGATGAGGAGGTTCCGGTCAGTACAGATATGAAGTCGTATGTGCCCGGAGACATGCCGGCAATTGTGAACATTAACACGGTTACCCGTGCGATGGGCGATACCGGAGGTTTCCCAGTGTATGTACAGGGCGGGGAGCTGACGAGTCCTGATGTGATTGAGTGGATGTATAAGTGGGGCTATCATGAACTGGCATTGTATAACACGCAGTTTACGAGTGTGTCCAGCATTGCAACGGTGATTGTTCAGAAGAACGGCGGTGTTATTCCAACTACGCAGGTGGAGATCGATAATATTCTGAACTCAATGTCAGAGTCAGAGAAGGCATCTTACCTGAAGGACAACTCGCAGGCGATTATCAACTTCGGTATGAAGTCGCTGTCAGAAGCCCAGCAGCGTTCTCTCGTAACAGAAGTTACGGCCGACGTCCAGTTCTTTGCTCCGCCTCCGGGCGTTGAAGCAGTGGTGACCGGCAGCCCGTACTCGTTTGTTGAGATGATGAACGATATCCGTGAAGGTAAGACGAAGATGACGCTGCTTGCATTCGTGATCATCTTTGCGTTCCTGGCACTCCTCTACCGCAGTGCCGGTATGGCAATCTGTCCGCTGATTCCGATCGTGATGATTATCGGCTGGAATGGTGCGGCGATGTACATCTTCAGCATCGATTACACGATCCTGACGGCAACGATGGGGGCGATGACGATTGGTGTGGCTGCTGAGTACTGTATTATGATGGTCGAGCGTATTTACGAGGAGATGGAGCATCATGATACGGTTACTGCGGTGGAAAACGGTACCGGAAAGATCGGTACGGCAATTACGGTCTCTGGTTGTGCGACGATGTGCGGTTTCTCGGCACTGTTGTTCTCCAACTTCCCGATCATCAGCGGATTTGGTATGGTGACGGTAATTGCGATGGCGTTCACGCTGTTCGGTGCGGTCATTGCAGTGCCTGCAACAGTTGCGATCGTTCTGAAAAACCGCAAACGCGGCAAGCTGGATGAGGACGGGGACTCCTCGCGCAATGCGATGAATTGTCCGGTCCTCTAAATTATTTTTTGTAGCCATCACAATGCATCCCGCATTTTTCGTGGGATGCCGATGTAAAATTAGAAAAAAAAGTTACACTGATTTTTCTTCAGCCATGCGGGCAACAATCTTTGCCACGTACCTGCCGAAGTTTACGCCATGCTCGATATCTGTCTCGTTCAGCTGACCATCCGCTGCAAGACCGTAATGTCCGCCTGAGTGTTCCTCGTTGCCTTCCGAGTTTGCGATTGGATCTCCCACCACAATCATTCCGTGAATCAGCATCGCCTGAACGATTGATAAAATCGCCGTCTCTTTGCCTCCGGTCCGGTCGCCTGCCGTAGTAAACGCAGCTCCAACCTTGCCGCAGAGCTTTCCCCGAACAAATGTCGTATCATCGATCAGCTCCTTGAACTCGGATGCAACTCCGCCGAAGTAGACCGGAGAGCCAAGAATGATACCATCATATCTGACAAAATCGCTTGCAGTCACGCGGTTGAATGCGAGAACATCAACATTCATGCCGGCAACCTCGGCAGCGCCTCGGCCTATTGCCTCAGCAAGGAGTTTTGTCTTACCGGTACGGCTGTAGCAGGTAACAAGTATCGAAGCCATTCTATTCTATATGTTAGAACATGTCAGGTTTTAAAGTTCGGCATTGAGTATTTAGCCTCTTTCATATTCTGGCTCATCTTCATCAACCCCGTCCTTGTAGTACCACAGATCGTAGGTCTCATACACCCCGAGCTCCTTTGCAATCTTCACCGCAAGCGTGTGCCAGCACTCCTTTCCATACAGTCGTGCATCACAGCTGCAAAAATCTCCTTCCACATAATACTCGCCTGAGTTTCCAACCACCACGAAATAATCCTTATACTTTTTCACGCGATTGTCGGAGACTGCGTCAACCGCATCGCTGCCGCGCTTGCCGTATGCGTGGATGAAGGCCTGACGGACCGTGTCTGTCAGACCTCTCTCGGATCGTAAAACCTGCCAGGGATGAATCATAAAATAATCGAAGTCTCAGGAATATCCTCAATAAATATCCAGTCGTTCCGCTTTGCAAGAGCACGCATGCCGGGAGCCTCAAGAGCATAATGCGTTGCCTCAATACAGGGAATCGGCGACTCGCGGGCAATGTTATACTTCAGCTCCGAGGCAAGATATGCCTGAGCCCCGAGACTTTCCGCCTCCTCGATCAGCTCCCAGTCAAATGCCGAACCGCCCGCTGCCGCAAGACGCGTTACTCCGTCCAAGTCTCCCCAGACGCGGAGACTGCATCCAAGTTTTGACGCAATCTCTTCAAAGGACATCGTCATCGTTCCAACAATTTCGAGCGACCCCTTCACGCAGTCGGTGAGTCCGATCTCATCAGCCAGACAGTCGTTAATTCCGCCGTCTGCATGATCATAGTTCGTGTGCATCGCATACAGATTGATATTTTCCCGCATCAATGGCTTTGCCACATCCGCATCCCTGCCGACAATTCCATGCATCGGTGCCCAGAATGGAGGATGATGCACAACAAGAGCATCAACGCCAAGCTCTGCTGCCATCTCCGTAACATGTGGTGTTGCGTCCAGCGCACAGGCAACCGTTCTCACATCGTATGTTCCCTCAACGATCAGACCGATCTTTCCGGTGTCGAACTCTTCAGCGAGACCTGGCGGTGCAATCTCCTCGAGTTTTTTGATGAATTCACTGAGGTACATTGATTATAGTATTGTCTTCCAATGATTAATAACTGATTTTATATACCAGAAGCAGAGAGATATAGGTCTATATGTACAAATCCATCGATGATATCAACGAACGTATCCGCGATGGAAGCGTGCGGGTTGTAACGGCCGAAGAGATGCCGGACATCGTCGATGAACTCGGAGTGTCCGGAGCCCTCCGGGAAGTGGACGTTGTCACAACCGGCACCTTCGGAGCAATGTGCTCATCAGGAGCGTTCCTCAACTTCGGTCACTCAGAAATACCGATCCGCATGGAAAAAATGTGGCTTAACGGGGTTGAAGCATACGGAGGTATTGCATCAGTCGACTGCTATATCGGGGCAACTCAGGAATCAACCACCAAAGGTATTGAGTACGGCGGAGCTCACGTCATTGAAGATCTCATTGCCGGAAAAGCGGTCGAGTTACAGGCCCGCGGTAAAGGAACCGACTGCTATCCCCGCCAGTCGATCACGAACGAGTTCACACTTGCCGATCTCAATCAGGCGGTTATGCTCAATCCGCGAAACTCGTATCAGTGCTATAACGCGGCAACTAACATGGGCGGCCGTCCGATCAAAACCTACATGGGATACCTCCTGCCGGGCCACCGCAACATCACGTACTCGGGCGCTGGCGCTCTTTCACCGCTTCCCAATGATCCGACATTTTCGGTGATCGGTTCAGGAACTCCGATCTTCCTTGGCGGCGCGAACGGGACAGTCGTCGGCGAAGGAACCCAGCACTCGCCGGGCGCAGGATTTGGAACCCTCATGACGACAGGCGACATGAAGGAGATGTCGCCTGAGTATATTCGTGCAGCAAGCATGACCGGCTACGGAGTTACCATGTATGTCGGTGTCGGTATTCCGATCCCTCTCTTAAACGAGGAGATCGTGAAACACACTGCCGTCCGCGACGAAGATATTGTGACCAGCATTGTGGACTACGGAACTCCAATGCGCGACCGTCCGGTTGTCAGAAAAGTCACCTACAAGGAACTGAAGAGCGGCTCTGTTGAAATTGATGGCGAAGAGATCAAGACCTCGCCGCTCTCCAGCTACAAAAAAGCCCGCGAGGTTGCCAATGAACTGAAGGCAAGAGTTGAGAACGGTTCCTTCCTGATGGCCTGCGCGACACGCGAAATAAATGCCGTAAAGAAGAACAGACCTATGTCAGAGCACGGTGTCGTCCGCCGCGTAAGCGAGATGATGACGTCAACCTTTGTGACCATCACTGGCGAGAAAAATGTCAAGGAAGCGGCGACCCTTCTTCTCAAAGGAAACACCAATCATCTGCCGGTCATTGCCGCCGAAAATCGGCTGATCGGTATTGTCACCACCTATGACATCTCAAAAGCGTTTGCCCGCGATGAAGAGGACAAATGCGTGTCAGATATTATGACAAGAAACGTGATCACCGCACTGCCTGACGAGCCGGTCGACCTCGCGGCACGCAGACTTCAGCAGCACAATATCGGCGCACTGGTTGTGGTTGATCCTGCCAAAAAAGTTCTCGGCATGCTCAACTCCTATGCATTGGGTGATCTTGTCGGAGAGAGGTGGCATCAATGAAGCTCATGGTTACCTTTGATCGCGAAGGAGTGCTTGAAGCAAACATCGCGAACGCGATTCTGAAGTCCGGAGTTCCGGTAAATGTCGAACGTGCCCAGATTGACGGTGACGACGGCTGGACTCTGCTCGACGTTGCAGACGATAAGGCAGAGAAATTCATCGCCGCCCTGCGTCATCCGGGCGTGACGGTCAGGATTCAGAAGGATGCTGTCTCCCACAACATAACCGAATGTGTTGACTGCGGTCTGTGCATCAGCATCTGCCAGAAGCAGGTGTTCTCCTTCAATGACTCCTGGCAGCTTCAGGTCAACTCGGAACGCTGTGTACTCTGCGGCCGCTGCGTGATGTACTGCCCGCAGCGTGCGCTGACCCTTCAGCAATGATTCGCGAACACTTCGAGTACCGCCAGACCATCACCACCATTCTCGCTGATGACCAGCTTCACATCGAAGCTGCCAAAGCGGGAATGATCGCCGCACGGACTGACCTTGAGTCATATCTCTGTGCGGACCCGTTTTTTGGAACCTCCTACTCACCAGTTCCCGCAGCAGCAGGAGCACCGCTTATTGTAGAAAGAATGGCGGACGCATGCCGTGAGGCAGATGTCGGCCCGATGGCCGCGGTTGCCGCAGCGGTTGCATGGGCAGGAGTTGAATCAATGGTTGAGGCTGGAGCTCTGTTCGGTCTCATTGACAATGGCGGCGATATTGTTTTTGTCGCAGACCGTCCGGTTCGCGTCGGCATCTATGCAGGAGATGCTCCCATCTCAGGAAAATATGCGTTCGTTGTGCCGCAAGTAAGCGGTATTCGCGGTATCTGCACCTCATCAGCAACTGTCGGCCCTTCGGTCTCGTTTGGGATTGCCGATGCGGTGGTGGTGTTTTCAAACAATCCTGCAAAAGCAGATGCCTGGGCAACCTCGCTGTGCAATACGATACTGCCGACAGCAGAGGGGCTTGCAGTTCCGTCCGAGGCTGATATTGATGCGGTCTATGCGGTCATTGGCGACTGGACTGCTGCGTGGGGTGACCTGCCGGAGATTGTTCCGGCAGCGGTCAGGTATGATATGATCACCAAAGGTGAGTGAATTATGCCGAGCAGTTTTTGCGTGCGTACGCTGCCGCGCGATCGTAGGACTCGTCGCCCGCAAATGCTGCGACAAACTTTTCCCCGTTCCAGACTCCGATAAAAAACAGATTTTTGGTTTTGTCAAATCCCATCACCAGCTCCGCGAGCTCAACTGTTCCCACCCGCACACCGCGCAGCAGCTGTGATGACGGCTCAAGCAGCAGAAGATCATACACTTCCTCATCAGGAACCTCATTGAATGCGTACATGTAGACCTGAGCCGCATTTGTGAGGTCCGAGGTACAGAGCCGAATCGCAATCTCAGGGTCCAGCTCATGCATAAGCCGCGCAAGCTCTACATCATCATCGCCGCTCCGATCGTAGAGATCGTCAGCCAGTGCATTCAGTTCCGCATCAGTCACCGCAGTCATATTGTCAGGATATTAGTCTTCTTTCATAATTCAATAGATCTATTCAGGGCTTTGTTCCAAAAGTTCAGACATGATCATTTTTTGTATGTGGCTTCGTTTGGAGTAACCACGGAATGCACCGAGCACACGGAGTTTCACAGAAAAATGCACGGAGAACGCCTGCGGCGCCGGAATGCACAGAAAGATTTCCGAGACAATTAATTCCCTTTTACTCCCTCAAAATATGAAAAATATATTCCGTGCATTCCGGTGCCACAGTCGTTCTCCGTGCATTTCAGTGAAGCTCCGTAAAATTTCCGTGCATTCCGTGGTTACTCCAAGCAAAACTACACCGAGTAACTTCTATCAGAAATAAAAAAACACAACGCCATCAATCATGCAGATTTAATCTCTTCCTACATCCAAACTGTTACCAGATGAAGGATGAGGAGATTGACTGGGCACTCTATCACCTGCTGCCGGAAAGCAGGCCGGTGACGATCTCTGCTCTCGTTGAACAGTGCGGACTGTCGCGCGATGTGGTGGAGGCTTCCCTTGAACGGATGGAAAACAACTGCCTCATTGCGGTGATGGGCGAGTCTGTCAATCTCTTAAGTCTCACGGACATGCTGATGATGAATCAGATGATGCATGATTCCAGCATGCCGGTCTATATCGAAAACGGAGTTATCAAGGCGAAGAAATAATGCTCAAACCAGAATCCTATATCTTACGAATCGGCCACCGGCCCGAACGCGACCAGCGGGTAACCACTCATGTGGGACTGTGTTCCCGCGCTCTTGGGGCAAGCGGCATGTACCTTGCCGCAGACGACAAAAAAGTTGCCGACAGCATTGCTGATGTCGCGCACCGGTTTGGTGGAACCTATTTCTGCGAAAACAATGTCAAATGGAAAAGCTGCATCAACAACTTCAAGAAAAACGGCGGAAAAGTTGTTCACCTTACCATGTACGGCCTGCGGCTTCAGGATGTGATCGCTGACATCCGCAAAGAGGAAAAAGTTTTGATCGTGGTCGGCGCAGAAAAAGTTCCGGGCGACATGTATGAGCTTGCGGACTACAATGTTGCGGTTGCCAACCAGCCGCACTCAGAGATCTCGGCACTTGCGCTTTGTCTGGATCATCTGTACGAGGGAAAGGAGCTTGACCTTGCATTCCCTGACGCTGAGCTTGAGGTTCTGCCGACAAAAATCGGCAAGACGACCATCAAACATGACGAACATTCTGGTGAAGACGCGTGAGTCCTTCGGTTCTGGTTGCCGGATACACTACCCGCCACGTCGCTGCTTCCGCAGCTCGCGCTGGATATGATGTGTATGCGGTCGATCACTTCTGTGATCAGGATCTTTTGTGGTGCACGAAAGATGCTTTTGCGTTTGATGAGCTGAACGAACTGCCGTTTGCAATTGAAGAGATGCTCGATCGCTACGAGATCGATATGGTGGTGACAACTTCAGGCGCAGAACTTCTGTCTGTTCCTAAACGCTTTGGCACAGAGCCAAGAGTCGCCGAGCGGTTCATGGACAAGGGAAAGACGCAGGAGTTTTTTGAGTCGATCGGTGTTCCGGTCCCAAGGAAACTCGAGCGGGGCGAGTATCCGGCAATGATGAAGACGTTGTCGGGTGCAGGAGGATGGCGCAACGCCATTGTTCGAAACGATTCAGAACGTGCGGCATGGGAAGAGTTTGTAGAGCATGAACCATTCCTAATGCAGGAGGTTATCGAAGGTCAGCCTGCCAGTGTGTCCTGTCTTGGCACCGGAACTGCGGCGAAAGCGGTTGCAGCAAACGAACAAATTCTCCGCGGCGGCGAGTCCTGCGCCTATGCGTTTTCCGGTTCCGTTACTCCGTGCACGCATCCGCTTGCCGAACGAATGAAAGAGATCGCTGAAATTATTGTTGCGGCAAGCGGCTGCGTGGGTTCGGTTGGCGTTGATTTTGTACTGACTGACTCCGAGGCATATGCGATTGAGATCAATCCAAGGTTTCAGGGAACGGTCGAGACGGTGGAAGCCGCGACCGGCCTTAATTTGTTTGCAATGCATGTTGATGCCTGTTACGGAGTTCTGCCGTCTGCGGTTCCCGCAGCACGGCAGTTTTGTGTGCGGCGAATCATCGCAGCCCCTGAAGATCTTGTGATCCGCACCGATATGCGCGGGCTTGCAAAGACCATCACTGATATCCCTTGTCCGGGTCAGTCATTTGAGAAAGGGGAGGTGATGTTTTCGGTGATTGGCTGCGGTCCTACTCGGGTGGAAGCCTTTGCCACTCTGGATAAACATATTACCGACGCCGTCCAACATTTAAAGACATGACGGCGATCACCGAGGAAGAACTTCAGAATCCGGCAATATATCAGTATCTTCACAAACTTGTGGGTGATGAGGGTATTGAACTTCTCCGCCGCTGCCCGAACGAGGAGTTAAGCGATGAGGATATCGCGGCCAAGACGGAGATTAATCTGAACTCTGTCCGCCATACGCTGTATAATCTCTACGAGCATCGGCTTGCCGAGTACCGCCGCATTAAGAACAGTGAAACCGGATGGCTGACGTATCTGTGGGTGATGCGGATGGATAATCTGAACACGGTTCTGAAGTCCGAGATGGAGACGGCGATGGGAAAGCTTTCCTCCCGCCTGCGGTATGATGAGGCAAATGATTTCTATCAGTGCAAAAACTGCGGAATCATGACGACCTTCAATAATGCTGTAACTACGAACTTTGCCTGTCCGAACTGTGGAGAGATGCTGGTTCACTTTGATGACGAGTTGTTGATTACCGCACTGAGACGCCGCGTCGAAAAGATGCAAGAGGCTCTCGAAGATGCGTGAAAATTACGAACAACTTCTTTTTTCTGCCGGCTGCGATGCCGGTGTTGTCAGACACTGTGAAATAGTGGCAGATACGGCGATGCGTTTCTCGGGAGATTCGGTGGATGATTCTCTGGTATGCGCAGGGTCTATGCTGCATGATATCGGCAGATCAAAGACGCATGATATTTCCCATGCGCAAAAAGGAGCTGAGATATGCCGAAGTCTTGGAGAGCCTGATGCACTGACAGAGATTGTTCTTCGCCATACAGGTGCCGGTCTCACTGCTGATGAGTGTACGATTCTCGGGCTTGAGCCAATTGACTGCATGCCGAAGACGCTTGAGGAAAAAATTGTGGCGCATGCGGATAATCTGGTGAAGGGGTCAAAAGTGATTACGATTGAGGAGCGGATGATGCGGATTGCGGATCTGTCTACGAGGTCGAAGCGGCGGATATGGCGGCTCGCGATGGAGGTTGAGCTGCTTTCTGAGTAGATTTCTGATGGAGAAATAATTTCTGGGCGATATCTTATCCTGCGAAAGGAATATACCCGACCCTGCTGAAGAAATATACACTTCTTTGGACATGTAGCCAAGCCAGGATATGGCATCAGCCTCCTAAGCTGAAGATCTAGGGTTCGAATCCCTACATGTCCGTGTTTTTTGGAGTTTGCAAGTATGGAATACCGAATGGTTACGGAAGGCTCAACAACGTTTGCTGCGCCGGTTCAGGACGAAAACACCCAGTTCCCTCCGGGAACGGCTCCGGTGTTTTACAATACGAAGATGGAGTTCAACCGCGATATGACGGTGCTTCTTCTTTCGCATCTGAAGCCTGCCGAGTACCTTGATTCAATGGCCGCGACCGGCGTCCGCGGTCTTCGCGTTGCTCACGAGACCGGGACTCCGGTCATCATCAATGATCGCGACTCAGCAGCGGTTGCGATGATTGAAGAGAATGCAAAACTTGTTGGCGGAGATATTTCGGTGACCTGCGATGATGCGAACCGAATGATGTGCGGGAAATATTTTGATGCGATCGATCTCGATCCATTCGGAACTCCGGCTCCCTTTTTTGACGCGGCTTCACGCGCTGCCCGGCATTATCTGTTTGTGACAGCGACCGACACGGCACCTCTTTGCGGAGCGCATCTGAAGGCAGGGATTCGGCGATACTTTGCGACACCGAAGAATACCGAGTATCATGCGGAGGTCGGGCTTCGGATGATGATGGGAGCGATGGCTAAGGAGCTGGTCAAGTACGATCGCGGTATGGAGCCGATCTTAAGTTTTGCAAGGAACCATTACTTCCGTTCCCATGTCCGCATCCTCAATCGGGTTACCGGAGCTGATGCGACGATGGGCCAGATTGGGTTTGTGATGCAGTGTCCGAAGTGTCTCTACCGTGCCGAGCAGAAGGGTTCGCTGCTGCCAAAATTCCATGTCTGTCCGTACTGCGGTGCAGAGACCGAGCCGATAGGTCCGCTGTGGATGGGGTCTTTGCAGGATAAAGAGATTGTTGCATCCATGATTGAGACGCTGCCAACGATGCAGTTTGGCACGGCAAAGCAGATGGACAAAGTTCTCCGTCTGCTTCTTGCAGAGCCTGACGTTTGCACTTTCTATGATTATCATGTGATCTCGCGAAACATCCGCGTCTCACCGCCGCCCATGGATGAGATGATTGCCGGACTGAACGAACTCGGCTACTATACGGTGAGGACGCATTTTTCGGTTACCGGAATCAAGACCTCAGCCCCTCTACCAGTGATCGAAGAGTGGATTGCGGCATGGAATGAGAAGCTCGGGCTTCCGTAACTTTTTTTGATCTCATGGATTGAGTATTCGCCTTTTCATAATTTTTTGTGATACCGCAATAAGATTTAGTCGGTTTTTTGGTTCATGTAGTTTTCGCAGGCAAAAATACGAGAAAAAAAGTAATGAACAGCTGAAATTACTTTCTGCCGCCCACAATCACAACCGTCTTCTCCGTCATCCGAGCAAAAATACCATTGCCCAAAACGCCCGGAATCGCATTGATTGCAGTCTCAAGACCTGCCGGATCGGCAACCGCGCCGAATGCACAGTCGATCACATAGTTTCCGTTGTCTGAGATAACCGGTCCGTCCTTTTTCACCCCGTTTCGCATAACCGGCTCGCCGCCCAGCTCCTGAAGCCTCCGGACCACACTGCCGTAAGCAAACGGCAGAACCTCAATCGGCACTGCCGCATCAAGACCCGCGACCTCTTTTCCGGCATCAATCACTACAACAAACTGGTTCGCTGCATCTGCCACAACCTTTTCCCGCAGATGTGCCGCGCCGCGCCCCTTAATCATCCGCTTCTTCGGATCAACCTGATCCGCACCATCAATCGCCAGATCAAGCTTTGGGTGTAGAGTCAGCGTCGTTAACGGAATCCCGTACTCCTCAGCACGCATCGCGGTCTGGTTCGACGTCGGCACACCAAAAATATGCAGATTTTCTGATCTAATCCGCTCACCAAGCCGCTCCATTGCAAAAAACACCGTGGAACCGGTACCAAGACCGACAACCATACCATCCTTTACCATATCTGCCGCACGAATGCCGGCATCCCTCTTTGCCTCAACTACAGGATCACTCATACCAATCTCGTATGTCAGCCGTGCATATTAAGCACGTGGTGGGTCCTGATGGCATGGCTACGTCCAACAGTATTTATCTGAACCCCTCGTAACACTCTACATAATGCAGAATGAACATCCATCCGGTTTCGCCTTAACACTAATACTCATATCAGCGTCGCTTGCGACCTTCATGTCAGCACTCGACGGTACCATCGTCAACATCGCTCTCCCGACTATCTCCGCATCATTTGACCTTACCTCTTCCTCAGTTGCATGGGTCTCCACCATCTACCTGCTGGTCATGGCAGGCTTCCTCCTCATCATCGGAAAAATATCCGACGTCATAGGATTCAAAAAAATATTCCTCGCAGGATTCATCCTCTTCACCATAGGATCGTTCACCTGCGGATTTTTGCCGGACTTCACCGGTCAGTTCTCCACCCTACTCGGCTCTCGTGCCCTTCAGGCTGTTGGCGGCGCAATGATGACCGTCATTGCACCTGCCATGCTTTCCTATTACCTGCCCGGTGACCGGAAAGCAAAAGGCATGTCGCTCGTCGTTTTGTTCGCCGGCGTCGGCATGGCTCTCGGCCCAACCCTTGGCGGCTACCTCACCGAATATCTCTCCTGGCACTGGATTTTCTTCATCAACGTGCCGATCGGAATTTTTGCCGTGATTCTTGGCTACTTCGCAATTCCAGGCTCTGCAGGCAACAAATCCTCTCTCAAAGGCTTTGACACCCTTGGCGCAGTCCTCGTCTTCGTCGGACTTGCCTCGCTTCTCTTCGCCTTCTCCGAAGGTTTCAGCCTCGGATGGACCTCTCCTACGATCCTCATCTCCATAGCCCTCGCCATCATCGGCATCGGCGGATTCCTCTGGCGCGAACTGCATTACGCCAATCCCCTTCTTGACCTCAGCCTGTTCAAGAGCAGATCCTTTGTTACGCTCAACGTCATCATCGTTCTCCTGTTCTTCACCTTCGCAGGCGCAAACTACCTCCTTCCCTTCTATCTTCAGCATGTCCACGGCTACAGCACCTCGTTCTCCGGTCTCATCATCACCGCAATGTCGGTTGGCATGATGCTTTCTGGAATCGTTGCCGGACTCATCTATGCAAAACTTGTCGGAAAGATCCGCTACCTTGTCATGGCAGGTGTCGCCCTGCTTGGCATCGGATTCCTTCTCCTCACCAACCTCTCCGCAACAACCGAGCTCAGCTTGATTGTTGTAGCCCTTGCCCTGATCGGTCTTGGTCTCGGATTCACCACAACGCCCCTTACCACTCTCATTATGAGCGCAGCTCCCCAGTCCAAACAGGGCATGGTCTCCAGCCTCACCGGTCTTGAGCGGTTTGCACCAATGACGATCGGTGTCGCCGTCTATAACATCATCTTTGTCTTCGGCATCATAACAGCAGTCGTGAACTCAGGCATCACCGAAAAGCCGCCTGCATCAATCGCCGCTGACATCCTCAGCCATGGATTTGATCTCGCCTTCATCGTCTCGGTCGGACTTGCAATCCTCCTCTTCGTTCTCTGTATCTTCATCCGTGAAGAGCATGCAGTGGAAGAGTAACTCTCCTTTTTTTACAATAGGAGTTCTGCGGTGGCAAATATTTCGAAACGCGAATAAAAAATTTCTATGCATCTCCAAATGGATAGATATGTCCAAAAAATAATTATGGCTATTCCTTAAAAATCGCCATTGGCGATTTTTTTTATTCGCGCTATTCGCGTTATTCGCGTTTCAGAAATCACATCACGTAACTCTTAAATGGTTTACTTTTTTTGAAAAAGTACGTCCCCTATACTGTTATATCCGGCTACCGCGTATATTGTGCAATGTCAAAATCCACGGCTAATACCGCGGCAACATGCGGCATAGGGCTTTTGATCTTCGTGGTCGCCCTTGCAGCATTCATGTCCGCCCTTGACGGAACCATCGTCAACATCGCAATTCCCACTATTTCAGAGATCTTCAATCTCTCCGCATCCTCGGTCAGCTGGGTTGCAACCATCTATCTGCTGGTGATGGCAGGCTGTATTCTCATCTGCGGAAAAGTTGCGGATGTAGTTGGGTTCAAGAAGATTTTTCTTGCAGGTTTTGCAATATTCACCATAGGTTCCTTTGCCTGCGGATTTTTTCCCGGACTTCTGGACTCCTACCCTTCGCTTCTGATAGGCCGTGTTTTACAGGCGGTTGGCGGCGCCATGCTGATGGCGATTGCTCCGGCAATGATAACCACGTTTGTTCCTCTGAGTCAGAAGGGAAAAGCGATGGGAATTTTGATGACCATTGCTGCTCTCGGCACTGCTCTTGGTCCGGTTCTCGGAGGATTTTTGACCCAGTACCTTTCCTGGGAATGGATCTTTTACATCAACGTGCCTGTGGGCATCGTTGCTATTGCTCTTGGATTCAAAGCGATTCCTGTGCAGGATAAGAGCACGGCAACGCTCAAGACGTTTGATAAATATGGTGCCGTACTCATCTTCCTCGGCCTTGCAACACTGCTCTACGCTTTCTCTGAAGGTCTGTCCCTTGGCTGGACCAGTCCGGTGATTCTCGGCTGCTTTGCAGTTGCCGCAGTTACGCTTGCTGGGTTTGTTATCCGCCAGCTCAGGTATGCTGAGCCGCTGCTTGATCTGAGGCTGTTTAAAAACCCGAACTTTTTCTTAACCAATCTGGCATTTGTCCTTGTGATTGCAAGTTTTGCCGGAATCAACTATCTGATGCCGTTTTTCCTGCAGTATGTCCGCGACTTCAGCGTCTCTGATGCAGGACTTGTGCTGACTTCGCTTTCGATTGGTATGATGGTCACCGGCATTCTCTCAGGGATACTTTTCAACAAATTCGGCGGAAAAATCCTCTGTATTGTTGGTGCCCTGCTGCTGCTTGCCGGCTACTTCCAGCTCTGGCATATGGACTCGCTGACCAGCACCGAATATATTATCGGCGCACTCTTTGTTGTGGGTCTTGGTCTCGGCATGATGATGTCGCCGCTAACCAATATGATCCTCTCTTCTGTTGCTAAAGGCAAACAGGGTATGGTTTCCAGCCTCACGGGTCTTGAACAGTTTGCCCCGATGACGATCGGTATTGCTGTCTACAACCTTATTCTGGTCTGGGGCATCACAACGATTGCGGCTGCGGAAAATATTACGGAGGCAGCGCCGGTCAGTATCCAGATGGATCTGCTTGCCCATGGGTTTGATGTGGCGTTCCTTGCGTCCTTTATACTCGCGGTCTTTGTGCTGATACTTTCTCTTGTCATCCGTCAGAAGACGCACCCTGATCATCAGGGCAGCACGGAACTTGAGCATGCGGGCGGGATTATCTAATCTTTTTTTTTTGAATAATTTTCTTTATTTGGAATTTTACAAATAATTTTTTTGGATACTCTATGAACCAAAAAAATCGACTAAATTTTTTTGCGGCATCACAGCCCCCCTCATTCATTTACGTTTATCACTCTCCGCGTCCAAGAGATACATACTCTATGGACTGGGCAGAACGATACCGACCCGAGCATCTCGCAGACATTCTCGGAAACAACGCCGCAGTCAAACAGATATCAGACTGGGCGCGAAACTGGACGCCGAGCTCCCGCCCTCTTCTGATCACCGGAAAACCCGGCATCGGAAAAACATCCGCAGCCTTAGCCCTCGCCCGCGACATGGACTGGGAAGTTCTTGAGCTGAACGCAAGCGATGCCAGAACCAAATCAGTGATCGAGCGGGTTGCCGGAAACTCTGCCGCGACCACCAGCCTTTTTGGCGCAAGCAGAAAACTGATCATCATCGACGAAGCTGACAATCTCGAAGGAAATGCTGACCGTGGGGGTGCACGCGCGATCGCTGATATTTTGAAGGAAGCCCGCCAGCCGATCATATTGATCGCAAACGACGCATACGGAGTTTCGGATTCGATTCGCAAGCTCTGTGATGCTGTGCCCTTCCGCTCCATAACTTCGTCCACGATGGAGAAGCGAATGAGAGAGATCTGCACAATGGAAAAGATCTCTTGCGGGACAGACGCACTTTCCGCAATCTCCGAGAGTGCGTCAGGCGATATGCGGTCTGCGGTCAACATGCTGTTCGGTGCGTCAACCGGCAAAACCGCCATCACCGCAGAGGACGTAAACACCTCGCAGAAGGATGAACGCGCGAGCATCTTTGATCTGGTCGCGGGAGTGTATGCAGGCGCTCCTGACGCAAAACTTCAGAAACTCTCCCGTGAGTGCGAGGAAAAACCAGACACCGTTATGCAGTGGGTTGAGGAGTCAGCATCAACAGTCGCTGACGCTAACAGACGTACAAGAGCGTATGCTGCGCTTTCCCGCGCAGACATCTACCTCGGACGGACGATGGTTCGTCAGTACTACACACTCTGGCGGTATGCGACCGCGATGACCACCTCAGGAGTTGCCAAAGAGTTTGACGGCGCAGGGTTCCGACCCAGAATTATGCCGCCGTCACGCTGGCGGAGAATGGGCACGGCAAAAAAGCAGAAGACCGTGCGGCGAACCCTTGCCGCAAAACTCGGTGAAGGCTACAGCATTCCTGATGCACAGATTCAGCGCGTCTACTTGGACCTTCTCTCGCGGTTTGCCGCCGCGTCCCCGCTGGAGTTCTGCGAACGCCATGACCTTGATGATGATCAGCTGACGATTCTGCTCCATGATAAAACCGAAGCAACTGCTGTGTTTAAAGAAGCGCAGAAGCTTGCAAAGGAGCGGGAGATGAAGATGAAAAAGATCTCTGCTGCAAAACGGGCCGCAGCACGAAAAGAGGAGGAGGAGCGCGAAGCAGAACTGGAAAAGTTCAGAGCGGAAAATCCGCCGGTTCAGCAGGTTGTCGCCGAAGTTGTGGCTGAATCGGTAGTTGAAGAGAAGAAGAAGGCTCCGTCTCAGGCAACGCTGGACTTTTTCTGACAAATTACGTCCTGCCTCCCACGGAAAAACGAGACGCATGCCTTTGGCCTGCTTACCGTTTTTCCGTGGGCAGAGCGGAATAAAAAAAAGTAAAAAAATTATTCGCCGCAGGTATCACAATCATGACCGCAGGTAGAACACGCCGCAGGCTCTCCCCAGGGTTCTCTGCCGGTTTTTACCAGATAATCATTGATTGCTTTATGGATGGTCTCCTCAGCAAGAACCGAGCAGTGCATCTTGATTGGCGGCAGTCCGTCAAGTGCTTCGGCGACCGCTTTGTTCGACAGCTGCCAGGCCTCTTCGAGGGTCTTTCCCTTGATCATCTCGGTTGCCATGCTGCTTGAAGCGATAGCCGCCCCGCAGCCAAACGTCTGAAACTTTGCATCAAGGATGACATCGTTCTCGACTTTGAGGTACATCTTCATGATGTCGCCGCAGGAAGGGTTTCCTTCCTCGCCGACGCCGTCAGGATTGTCGATGGTTCCCACATTGCGCGGGTTCATGAAATGGTCCATTACTTTTTCACTGTACATTTACTTCAGCTCCTTAGGGGTAAGGGGGGACATTGATCTGAGTTTGTGAATGATCTCCGGCAGTTTTTCCAGCACATACTTCACGTCTTCATCCGTGTTTCGCTCGCCGACCGTAAGACGGACTGAGCCGTGCGAGATCTCGTGCGGAACGCCCATGGCGGTAAGAACGTGGGAGGGTTCGAGCGATGCGGAGTTGCAGGCACTTCCGGTTGAAGCGCAGATGCCGAACATGTTGAGGAGGAGGAGAATTCCTTCGCCTTCGATGTACTCAAAAGTGATGTTGACGTTGTTGGGCAGCCGCTGTGTCGGATGGCCGTTCAGGTGGCTTGCCGGAATTTTCAGCAGCTCGGCTGTGAGCCGGTCCCGCATTCTGGCAAGACGCGGTGCTTCGACCGGCATTTTCTGAACCGCACGCTCAATTGCAACGCCGAGTCCGACGATTCCGGGCACGTTTTCGGTTCCTGCACGGTGTTTGCTTTCCTGTGCTCCGCCATGGATGAGGTTCTGGATGCGGACTCCCTTCTTTATGTAGAGGGCGCCGACTCCTTTTGGTCCGTAAAATTTGTGGCCTGAGAGGGAGAGCATGTCGATGTGTTCTGCTTTGACGTCGATTGGGACATGGCCGACTGCCTGTACTGCGTCGGTGTGGAAGTAGATGTTGTGGGCTTTGGCGATCGAACCGATTTCTTTGATCGGCTGAATGGTTCCTACTTCGTTGTTGGCGTACATGACCGAGATGAGGATGGTGTCTGGTCTGATGGCTTTTTCAACGTCAGTGACCGAAACCACGCCGAATTTGTCGACCGGCAGGTAGGTTACTTCAAAGCCCTGCGACTGTAACCATTCGCCTGCGTGCAGGATTGCGTGGTGTTCGATTGCTGTTGTGATGATGTGTTTTCCTTTTCTGCTGTTGGCGAATGCTACTCCTTTGAGTGCCCAGTTGTCGGATTCTGAGCCTCCTGCGGTGAAGTAGATTTCGTTTGGCTCGGCGTTGATGGCGGCTGCTACTTTTGCACGGGCAGCGTCAACTGCTGTTTTGTTTTCCTGTCCGATGTTGTAGACTGATGATGGGTTGCCGAACTTTTCGGAGAAGTAGGGGAGCATTTCTGCTACGACTTCTGGTGCTGCATAGGTGGTTGCGGCATGGTCCATGTAGATGATTTTTTGATCCGTTTCGGTCACCTCAGGTGTAAGTATTCACGCTGTGAATTGGTTTGGTAGTAATATAATGTTGTTCATTGTATTTGAAGAGATAAGGATGTGCGGGTATTGACAAGGGGGTGGTTTTTTTGAAACGCGAATAGCGCGAACCGCATGCCTCCGGCCTTTTTGGTTTCCTTGTGGCCTGAATCACTCGTCCCTTCGTAACTCGGTTATCACGATTGAGCGGGAAAATGAGTTTTACGAAAAAAATAGTTTCAGGAGTTTTTTTACTCCTTATCTTCATCAGCAGTTGTCCGATGAGTGCGATCGAGCCATCGATCGTTCCAAGCATAAATAGGGCCTGCGAGGATGAGGACAGCTCCGGTAATGCCTTGAGCTGCAATACCGATGACAAGAATGGTGGGTGATGGCCGCCCCGCTTCGATTCTAATGTGGGCTGCTTCCGCCCGGGAACCGGACGGTGCAACCCACAGAATCAAACCGGCTCGGCATCTCTCGTCCCTTCGGGACTCGGTCTCACGGTTGAATGGGAAAAATGAATTTTGTAAAAAAAATAGTTTCGGAAGTTGTTTACTCCCGATCTTCATCGGCAGTTGTCCGATGAGTGCGATCAAGCCATCGATCGTTCCAGGCATAAATAGGGCCTGCGAGGATGAGTACAGCTCCGGTAATGCCTTGAGCTGCAATACCGATGACAAGAATGGTGGTGATGATGTCCATAATGTTTCTCCTTTTTTGAGTAATTTGTTTTCAAATCCCTCAATCAACCGTGAGACCGAGTCCCGAAGGGACGAGAGATGCCGAGCCGGTTTAATTCTGGGGGACTGCCCCGCCCGGTTCCCGGGCGGATGCAGTCCCCCATTAGAATTGAAACGGGGCGGTTAGTTGATGGTTGGGGTGGTATCCGCCCACTCTTCAACCTTCGCAAGAATCGCATCGCTCTCGTAAGAGCTGATCTTGAGATCCTTTCTGGTGAAGCTGAGGAAGTAGATCTCGCCGGTCGGGTCATGGATCTTGAGCCGGACGTTCCAGGAATCTTTGGTGTTGTCGCGGTCGGCAACTGCGTCTGCGGCAAACTTTGCGGTGAGGGCGTCGTCTGCAAGTACGTGGGCAACGACTGCGTCATATGCAGAGCGGGTGGGAGCGTCAATGACGACTGTGCCGATCACTTCGCCGAGCGGGCTGAGGTAGGCAATAGTCGCCTTGTAATACTCGTTCGCGACAGTAACACCGTCAACGGATGCGCCCGCAGTCTGGTATGCGGTTGCACCAAGAGGGTTGTCGGCTGCGGTGAGTGCGGCGATGTTGGCGTCAAAGGTGGCGGCGGAGGTGATCGGTACGGTGAAGGTGCGTTTTGCGGCCTTCACAACAGAGGTGGGGGTGAAGTCGAGTGGCATGATGGGGAGTCCTTTTTTTGTTTTGGGTTTTGTTTTGGTTTTGTGGTTTTGGTTGGTAGGGGTTGGTTTGTTGGTGGTTGGTTCGGGTGTTTTTGTACCCGGGTTTGGGGGTGATCTGCTGTGCCGGCAGGATGAAGATTTGCGGCGATGTTTTGGGTCGCAAATCTCTACTGCTATTTATGTGTTTGGAAATATATAAATATGTGTTCTGTCTGGATTTCTGGCAGAGGAGTGGGGAAAAATATGATACACAGATGAGGATAGAGATTACCCTACACATGTTTTGTACATCACGATGGACAGTAACCAGTAATTGAATTGTAAATATGGTTATATTTATCAATCATTGTGAAATGGCTATGTTCTTCTTTGATATATTCTCCGTACTAAGTATGTATCTCGAATCGAACGAAGGCATTCTAATTCTTTAGATGTCAAATTTTTAAGAACGATACTATCAACGTAATTAGTTATTTCATGGTAGTTAGTTCCTTTCCGGAACATGCTCTCTAACTGTTCTACATCATTTTTGGAAATTTTCTGATATGGTAATGGAAGCGATTTAAACTCTGTAGGTGTCAATTCTCCAACACCTCCTCCGTAAAATCGTCCATTTATTTCACAACAAAGTAATGTTAGAGAATTGTAGAAGCAAAAAGCGACCGAGTTGGGATCATATTTTTCTTTATCAATTCGTACATTATATGCCAAATCGGTTGTATAGAGATCGATTGAATTAACCAAGAGTTTTGGGATCATATCATATCTCTTAAAGAAAAGTAAGTCGCCTCTCTGTGTTACCGGTACCCAAAACCATTTGACACGATGTCTACATTTGTATCCTGATTTTATATTCTGAGTCACATCACTAAGAAGATACTCATTGAGTTCTGAAGAAAACTGATCTTCACTTTTATTTGCCAAGTTTAGGAACCAAACGTCCTCACTATCTTCATCCAATCTCTTAAAATCCATCTCATTTATAATTAATAAATTACGTAAGTAGGAACTTTTTTTAATGATTGGTAAAATGTGTTCCTTGCAATTTAGATCATGAATTTTTTCTTTATTGAGGATGAAAAATTTATTTGCAGCGGTTACAATGCCTGGAGCTGTATCTCCTAGAGAAGCTATTGTAGGGTACAATGCTGAAAGCCTGTTTACCATATCCATCTCATCATCAACAAGAATGGCATTTGACCATTTTGATAACGGCTTATTTCGTTTTATTTGACCTTCTTTTACTGGAACAAAGTGCTCGCATGAATCGACTGTTTTGTACTTTATTTCAGGATCATGTTTTGAGATATTTGAGAGATAAACTAAACACACATCCTGTTCTAATTCGGGAAAAGGGGTCTTTTCAAACGTGATGATCTCAATTGTATTGAACCTTTTTTCCAGTTCACCGCGAAGTTGACATGGATATTGTACTTGAAGGAACTCAAATGGCAGAACAAAAAAAATTGTCCCTTCTTCTTTGAGTAATCTTAGTGAGCAAAGAATAAAAGAAACCCATAAGTTCTGAAAAACAGTTTGAGACAGTTCATACTCGTCAGTTAATGTGCGAGATATCTCTCGATCGTGAGCTGAGAGATATTTTTTTCTCACATATGGCGGATTACCAATAATCAGATCATACTTTTTCTCACAGGCATATGCGTATTCAAGATAATTCTCATTTATTATTGATACATTTTGATAGCATTTTACGGAAATTTCGTTAAGAGCATCATGATCTATGTCAACAACATCAATAGCACAGGCCTGTTTTGTCAGTCCCTCCAAAAAGATACCGTTTCCAACTGAAGGTTCTAATACAGTTTGTATTTCATGCCTTGCAAACACGTACTGAATCATGTAATTTGCAAGCGAAAGAGGGGTGTAAAAAGTCCCCGTGATTTTTGAATTCACATTCACTCCTTGTCAAGAAAGATTTTTTTGCATTCACCCAATTCAGAATTGATCAGGGCATATTTTTTATATTCTTCCTGGGATAGCGTACTTATTCTCTTGTTGAATTGATTGATTAGTTTCTGAAGTTGTTCTGCTTTCCAGACCCAGTGTATTGGGCGTGTTGAAAAATTGAATGTATTACAAATATAGCTTCCCACATCTGTTTTAGGACATATCTCGCCCGTCTCTTCATCTCTCATGAGATGAGTATCAAACTCATCTGACGCTGGATCGGAAAAACCGACATCTCCATTATGGGGAATGGATGGGTCGCCCGTTGGCCATTTATCTGATTTTTTCCAATTACATACACAGCAACAATATACTAAATTATTATAATCTGTTTCTCGTTCGGGGGCTTGAGATTTTGGAACAAAATGATCAATGTGGAAGTCACGACTAGATATTTCTCTCGATTTGCCACAATATCCGCACATATTGTGAAAATCTTCTCTTAAATCATCTTCATAGTACTTATAATTTCTCCTGTGAGGGATATTTGTTCGGCGACAAATTACTTGATCACCATGAACTCTCATGATGTTTCATCTCCCATATTTTCCAGAAGTTGCTTCAGATCTTTGAGAAGAGAATCCAGTTTCTCTTCCATTTTTTGATCAAGCAAAGCGAGAGGGACTTCATCTATTTCTCCATAGTTGGCCAAGTGTGTTTGAAGTAGTTTTAACCGCTCTGATTCATTATATGTTATGGTTTTATTATTTAATTTTTGCATTTTTTTCTTATATTCGTCGGAAATTATCCTGAGTTTTGTTTCAAATACGGCACAAGCATGCTTGATATCTTGGAAAAACTCCTCATCGTGCGTGCCATCCAATTTTTTTCTGTCTACTATGAGATTATTAACTACAAGTTTTTCTTCTTTAGAACCCTCCACATAATTTGTCAAAATTATACTAGGTAGATGTGGAAGACGCATGTTCATATCAGATACCAATTCTGTCCCTGTAAAATTATATTTTTTGTTGAGCTGATAGTCTACAATAAAACATTGAATTCTGTTATCCATCGCCCAATTATAAACATCTTCCAATGTAGAACAGTCCCGAACGAAATGGAGTTCAATCCCTCTTCTTCCAAATTGCCTGGTGTACTCCTCAAGAAGAGACTCCTCGTCATCAATGAATCCAACACGACACACCACTATCTCACTCTCCTTTCTCCTCTTTTACTGATCCTTTCAAGTATATTCTGGCGTGGAAACCACTTTCAGATGTTTTATTTTTAGACAAATCAAGTCTTCCTTTGTAATCATCTACAATAGATTTGATAATCCACATACCCATGCCTGTACCCCTCTTTTCACCTTTATTTGTCTCTTTATCTGTTTCAAACGCTGCCAGAATTTTATCCGGTTCATCTTTGTATTTACGGCTTAATCCCCTTCCGTTATCTGTGTAGGAGATTGATATACCATCATGATCTTGGGTGATATCTATCTCTATTGAAATTTCTGGGTTCTCTGTTCTGAATCTCTCAAATGATGCAATGCTATTTGTGATCAGATTTGTTAGAATACTTTCAATTTCATATGGATAACATTTAAATAATATGTCTCTGGAGGCGTATTTATACTCGATTTCTCTCTCTCTAGTAACTTCATTCCAATTAGCAATGTATGCGGTAACGAGATCTGAAATATTGCAGTGTCTCCTCTCTCTTTTGTCCTGACTAATGGATCCCAACGTTACTGTGAACCATGAGTTCAATAAAGTACTATTTGTTCTTGCAATGTTTATCTGCTCAAGAGCACGTGGAACATCATTATCATATTCTAAAGCTTCTTTAGCCTCTTTAAGATGGATTCTTATGTCATGAGTGGATGCTCTTGTTTCATGAACATACGTGTTGGCAGCAATACCTACTGTTGCTAAAACACGAAGGAAACGTTTTTCATCCTCTAATTCGCGTATTTCTCGATCCTGTTTGTCGATTACTTTTTGAGCATCGATTGGTGATATGTAGAGGTCACGTCGAATTGATTCAGGCACTGAACCCTTTTTTCGTAGTAACTGTGCTTCTTTGTCTGCATGTGTTCGAATTTTATTTTCGATTGCACTATTTTGATTTATTTTATCATCATATTCTCTAAATACTTTGAATACACGTTGCCTTTCTCTTTCAAATTCATGAATTATTTCATTTAATACTGCTTTAAATGCAATATAATCTACTGTCTCGACAATACCTTCTCTATTTGATTGATCAGGCAATGTCACATTGATGAGTCGTGAGATGTGAGCAGAACCAAATATTTGATCCGCAGCCACCCTCCAAGATCCAGATTTGTGGGTGACAGCTGCGGGAGACTGTGATTTTAATGTTGAGAGCTGAAGCCAGTCATAGTTGGGTGTTCCGGGATCGCCATAAGGACGAACACGGAAATCGTCACGATATAATCTGATTCCACTGAAATTTTTATCTGGACGTTTATGGTTCAACCCTTCTTTATAGAAGTATTGTTCTTTTTTGGGGACAGAACCTTTTATGAAATAAAAAGTACCATGAAATGAACCCATGGAGTAAGAATCTGACCGCATGGCAGATGGAAACAGCTGATCTAATGTCTTCTCATAGACGATCGGTTTTCCATGAAAATATTCATACTCCTTTTCAGGTTCATTAAATCCAATTTCGAAAAATACTTCATCAAGTCGTGTCAAATCGAATTCGTTTCTGTAAATTTTGATGGTGACATCCCATCCATTTTTCACTTCAAACTCGATTTTGTAATCATACGCATCGTTAGACAGAGTTTGAATTTTTGCATCTTCTATTTGGGTATCTTCAGTAAACAGATATATTGAGAAAATGTTGTCAAATCCTGGTGGAATTAGAGTACTGAGATTCTCACGTAGCCCCTCAACGATAGCTGGGGACCATTCATCTCTGAGATTTGTCAGTTTGAATATAGTTCCATGATTGAAATGGTTTTGAACGATAAATTCGAGAAGATGGATGTTTTTAATTGATGAAAGAAATTCGGAAAAATCGCAATGAACTTCTTCTAACTCGGCTGATATATCTGTAATATTTTTTCCGTACTCAAAGTCCTCCCAGTTTACTTGCCACAGAATGTCACTGGAATTTTCTGTTTTTGTCAGCATTGTACATGTATTTGCAATACGATCTAATGCGAAACGTCCGATTCCTTTAGAACCTGTTTGTACTCTCCCCTTTTTCGATTTGGCATTTTGCAATTTTTGAGAGTAACCAATAGTCATCCACTGATTTCGAACAATGTCCTCGGTCATTCCATGGCCATTATCAGCGAGATAAATTGTTTGAGTGGATTTTTCATAATATATGATGCATATCGAGGCATCAGCATCATAAGTATTTTTTACTAGTTCTATTACTGCGCCATCCAATTTCGAAACATTTTCCCTACCAATAATCCGGGCAGTATTGGCATCAACATTAAACGCTATTTTTGACATATAGAACCTCAGACCAGCATTATTCTATTCTTTCCTTTTCAAGGATATATTTGTTTAGTGGTGATTTTTTGTAAGTGGGTTTTTCAGTTTAGATCTGTTTTATTCTGCGTGATTTCTGTTTTATCTCTAATTATTGTACGTTCAATCATTTCAAACACCGTCTTCGTTTGCCCATTCACTCCCCCCACCCCCTGTCTCTTCTACACCTCTGACGCT
>NZ_JAWDKB010000008.1 GCF_032714495.1 Methanorbis rubei
CCCCCCCTCCCGAGCACTTTCACACCACGCGCCCCTCCCTTCATATACTCTCCCCGCAAATCACATCAGTACCAGCTCTCCTTTCGCACCAACCCAGTGCCCAACGAAGAACAACCCTCAGCAGCAACCCACAAAAGCTCCGGTCGCATAACCCCGCCCAGGGAAACACAACCGCGAACAAGCCTCACGATCATGACCGAACAGATCCTCTGAGCCCGGATGTCATCATGGATTCCCAGCTGAGGACAACCGGAACAAAACTATCCGGTGCAACCAGGGAAACGGGACACAAACTCCCGATCAAACTCATCAAACCAAACCAAAAACCACTCCAAAACAGCCTACGCCATTTGAAAAAAATCGCAGATGCAGGAACTTCTCAAAAGTACCGCAGAAAGCAGGACATACCCACACAAACCGCACAAAAACACCAAAAACCAAACAAAACGTGTCAGAAAAACCACTCGTTAAACCAAAGTAGAACCTATTGAATACTGGGGAAGCGGCACCCCACAAAACACACAGCCGCAGACATAGATAACATCATGACACATCAGAGAACAAGAATCCGAAAAAACCTCGGTCAGCTCATGCAGGAAACCTCCCGCCAGAACTACACCGTCAACATCCATGTCCTCACAACCGAAGAAATGGCAGCAGAAATCGTCAACACCATCCGCACAACCGGCATGACACGAAGCGACACCATCCGCCATATCCTCAAAACAGGACTCGACCAGATCAAAAAGGCACCATGACAACAAAAAACAGCGTCTGCCCCATTCCCCGAGTCAAAGCAGGAAACAGAACAGACACTCACTTATTTGTCGTCACCACCTAATCACCGTATCGGACAACAACCGACACGGCCACTCACCCTTTTTGAACCATCAAAATGATGCTAGATACCAGATACCATCTCTCACATCTCAATCCAAAAACACACAACTAAAAAAAATCCCGCACACTCACAAAACACACAACAGTGCTCCGTAAGTACTCTCGTGTTATATCTTTCTTTCTAAAAATATATAAATGTGAGTATTATCTGGATAGAAAAAAACCACCATCACCATCTCACCAAACAGTTGTGAGAAGTGGCATCAAGCATCAAGCATCAAATCTCCACCATCGAGACCATCATGCGAAAACACATCTACCTGATACTCACCAAAGAAGAAAACGACCTTCTTGACGACATCGTTCGCAGTGCAGGATTCAGCACCCGCACCGAATACATCGCCGCCGCCGTAAAAACCACACTCTACGGACTCAACACCGGAGAATGGATCGAAAAAATCCGCAAACTCGCAACCGACAAAAATCGGGCCGAAACAGTATTCTTCGCACTCCTCACCGAACTCGCCTTCCCTGCAATCGCCATGAAAGGCAGCAAAATCGCCCTTGAAGCACTCATCGAAGAACTCAAAAGCGAAATGTACAACAGAACCGGCATCGTCCCTGAAACCAGCGAACTCGAACTACTCGCAGGCGAGTACGAAACCCTCTACCGACCTGAACTCCTCGCATACCGAACCGAAACCCGCACACGCACCTATCTGGAGGAAAACCCATGACCACCGCCCTCTCCCTCATCTCTCCTCCCCCAACCCGCTACTCCCCGCCCCCGCTCATCCACGCAGGCGACTACGCAGCATGGTACAAACACGCAACCGGTGAATGGATCTACGACTTCGTGAACGGCCAGATCACCAACCGCCGCACCGGACGCCTCGTCCCCTTCCGCGTAAAACCGAACGGTTACCTCGAAGCAGACGTCATCGTCAAAGGCGTCCGCATCCATGTCAGAAAACATCGTGCAATCTGGCTTGCGGCGCACGGCATCCTCGCAATCCCGGTCGATTACGCACTTGAAGTTGACCACATCAACCACAACCGCTTTGACTGCCGGCTCGAAAACCTCAGACTTGTTCGGCCCGAAGAAAACCGAAAGAATCGAATCCGCTTCTTCGATGATCCCGCAGTTCGCGAAATCCGCAGACGTCACCGCGAAGAGTCTGCCTCCTTCACCGAACTTGCCCGCGAGTTCGGCGTCTGTGCAAGCACCATCAGCCGCATCGTCAAACGCCAGACCTACAAGGGGGTCTCTGATGACTGACTATCGCGAGACTATCTACACCTGTCCCTCCTGCGGGACCGCCGTCAAAATTCCTGAGTTCGGTGATGAACTGCCGGCGACCGAGCCGATTCTGCTCTGTCCCCGTTGCGGCTGCTTTGCGTACCGCACCAGTTCTGAAGAGCAGTATGTTCTGCAAAGCTTCTGCCGATGCAGAAGAGAGGCAAACACTATCATTACCAGCCGAAATGTGGAGAAAGCGGCAGGAGACAACAGACGATGAAGCTCGCAAGCGAACTTCTCGACTGTGTCGCGAAAGCCTACCCCTGTCCAGAAGTTGAAGCAGATGCCTATGCGGCAGCTTACTGGCATCAGGAGATCGAGTATCTTCTGACCGCGGCCACAGAACTACTCAACGCCCGTCATCAGGAGATTCTTCAGATCATCGAGGACGAGCATCTGGTGTCCGATGCTTTCAGCATCCAGACTCCGGCAGTTCCGATTCGATTCGTAGACGGAGCTGCCCTTCGTGCGGCTCTTCCCGCGGTCTACGATGCAGTCGTCCGCATTCGTGCAACCGATGCTGAGCGGTTTGTGGGACGAAGAAAGCTGTATGAGCTTTCCCGCGAAGTTGCGGGCGCTGAGCGGCTTCGCTCCGCGGAGTTTGTGAATCTCGGCGATCTGTTCCGCGAGCTTCCGGTAAATGAGGCGGAAAACTTTGTTCGGGTTAGGTATAAACCCGGTAAAACCACCGTCATCCGCATTTCCGAGGAGGAAGAATGATCTGGCATCAGTATCCCGAGCTGGTTGACCGCCGCATTCTCTGGGGCTATGTGCAGGAAGGTCTCTCCGTGCGGGAGATTTCTGTGCGGGTCGGCTGTTCCCGCAGCTCGGTCGAGAGTGCTCTCAAAGCGCACGGCATCAGGCGTCCGGTTGTCTCCGTGCCCGAGGAGATGCGGGAGAAGCTTCGGCTGTGAAATTTTATTTTATTTTTTTGAGAAATAGTATAAGGGAGCGGGGGTTTCGTATGTGGCTTCGCTTGGAGTAACCACGGAATGCACGGAAATTTCACGGAGTTTCACGGAAATCGCATGCCTGCGGCCTGCTCACCGCTTCGCGGGAATGCACGGAGAACGCCTGCGGCGCCGGATTCGCATGCCTTCGGCCTGCTCACCGCTTTGCGGGAATGCACGGAAGAATTAAGAGTATGAGTATGTGTTGTCTGCTATTGTTTAGAGATGCCAATCTCCTTATTTCTTCCGTGCATTCCCGCAAAGCGGTGAGCAGGCCGAAGGCATGCGAATCCGGCGCCGCAGGCGTTCTCCGTGCATTCCCGCGAAGCGGTGAGCAGGCCGCAGGCATGCGATTTCCGTGAAGCTCCGTGAAATTTCCGTGCATTCCGTGGTTACTCCAAGCGAGGCCAAGGATAGTTTCCCGAAGCAAACACCACCCTTTCCGTGACTCTTAACTATGTCAAACGCTAACATACTTACATAATGTACGCAAAACGCCTGGACAACTTACCACCCTATCTGTTTGCCCAGATCGACGCCATCAAAGCACAGAAACGTGCCGAAGGCGTTGACCTTATCGACCTCGGTGTAGGGGACCCTGACCTCCCGACCCCCAAACACATCGTTGACTCGCTCTGCGAAGCAGCCCGCGACTCATCCACCCACCACTACCCTGACTACCTCGGCATGCTCGACTACCGCAAAGCAGTCGCCCAGTGGTACAAGAACCGATTCGGCGTCACCCTTGATCCCGTCAAAGAAGTACTCGCCTTAATCGGATCCAAAGAAGGCATCGCCCACATCCCCGAAGCATTCGTCAACCCGGGCGAATACGTCCTCGCATCCGACCCAGGCTACCCGGTCTACAAAACCTCGACCCTCTTCGCCGAAGGAAAATGTCACCTCATGCCGCTCCTCGAAGGCAACAACTTCCTGCCTGACTACGACGCAATCCCAAGAGACGTACTCAAAACCGCAAAACTCATGTTCATCGGCTACCCGAACAACCCTACCGGCGCAGTAGCCCCCATGAAATTCTTCGACGAAACCGTAGAATTTGCCAAAAACCACAACATCATCGTCGTCCATGACAACGCCTACTCCGAAATCTCCTACGACGGCTACATCGCCCCCTCCTTCCTTGAAGCAAGCGGAGCAATGGATGTCGGTATCGAGACCCACTCACTCTCCAAAACCTACAACATGACCGGATGGCGTATCGGCATGGCAGTCGGCAACGCCAACCTCATCGGCGCATTCGGCCGCGTCAAAACCAACATCGACTCAGGCGCATTCGACGCAATCCAGCGTGCCGCAATCACCGCACTGACAGGTCCCCAGGACTGCGTGGCGCAAGCCTGTGCCATCTATCAGGAACGCCGCGACGCACTCGTCGCAGGTTTACAGTCCCTCGGATTCAAAGTCCATGTCCCAAAGGCAACGTTCTACGTCTGGATGAAAGTTCCAAACGCAGTTGAGTTCACCTCAAAAATGATCAACGAAGCAGGAATCGTTGTCACCCCCGGAACCGGATTTGGACCAAACGGCGAAGGCTACGTCCGCTTCGCCATTACGAGACCGGTCGCACGCATCAACGAAGCAATCGAACGCATGAAAAAACTCGGCATCACAGGTACCTGAAATGAAACTCCCGGAATCCCTCGCAATCAAAAGCGGCCACCTCTACTGCGGCGACGTTGACACTGTTCAACTCGCCGAAAAGTTCGGGACCCCGCTCTATATCACCAACGAACGCCATGTGATCAAAAACTACCGCCGCTTTGAAGCAGCCCTCAAAAAATACGTCGACAACGTCCAGCTGCTCTACGCCGCAAAAGCAAACGAAAATCCGGTCCTCATCCAGACCCTCGCACGCGAAGGTGCGGGTGCTGACGTCTTCTCGCTCGGCGAACTGCGTGCAGCCCTTGAAGGCGGCATGCCGGCCGACAAACTGCTCTTCAACGGCAGTTCAAAAACCCAAGCAGACCTCCGTGCCGCAGTAGAACACGGCATCAAAATCTCGGTCGATTCTGTCGACGAACTCCGCCAGCTTGACGCAATCACGCAGGAACTGAAAAAACCGGTCAAGATCGGATTCCGTATCAACCCGGAGATCAACGTCCCGACCCATCCAAAAATTGCAACCGGCATCAAAAACAGCAAATTCGGCATTCCTGCTGAAATGATTCTTGACGCATATAAGGAAGCCCTCGCCTGCAAGTACATCACTCCGGTCGGCATGCACTGCCATATCGGATCCCAGATCCTTGAGATCGAGCCGTTCGCAATCGCCTGCGGCGTCATGATGAAGGTGGCAAAAGAGGTAACCAAACTCGGCGTGAAGCTGGAGTTCGTCGACTTCGGCGGAGGACTCGGCATTCCCTATCACCGCGGAGAAAACCCTGACAAGGCTCCAACTCCGGAAGAGTATGCAGCAGCCGTTATGCCGGTGTTTGTTGCGGCCTGCAAAGAAGCAGGAATCTCTCCTGCGTTCTGGGTCGAGCCCGGACGCTGGATGGTGGGCGAGTCGACCGTTCTTCTGACCAAGGTCAACTCGGTCAAACGCGTTCACAAGACCTTCATCAACGTGGACGCAGGATTCAATCTCCTCATCCGTCCGGCGATGTATGACTCCTGGCATGAGGTCATTGTTGCAAACAAAGCCGACGCTCCCGCAAAAATTACGGCAACCGTTACCGGCCCGATCTGTGAGACCGGCGATATTCTTGCAGCAGACCGGAATCTCCCGGAAACCGTGACCGGCGATATCGTCGCGGTTCTCGATGCAGGAGCATATGGCTATGCGATGTCTTCGCAGTACAACAGTCGTCCGCGGTGTCCTGAGGTTCTCGTGAACGGCGATAAGGCTGAACTGATGCGTCGTGCCGAAACCTATGAGGACATGACGGCAACGGTTGTTTACCCGTCCTGGCACAGGAAATAATCATGCATTACGCACTTGTCTCCGACCTGCTGACCAAAGAAGCGTTTGATGAGCGGGTGGAGAACAAGTGCGAGCAGCTTTGCGGCGCAGTTGACGAAGTCTGCGCCGCTATGCTGGTGGTGGAGGAGCTTGGTCGAAGCCATATTCGAATCGGTGCGATCAAAAGCACCACGACCGCACTCGTGTCTTTTTTTGGAAAAATTCTGGAGGTAACTCCTCCCCGCGAGTTTTCCCGCGAGGGAGGGGGAGGGAGAGAGGGCGAGGAGGCTGAGCCGGGACTCGTCGCCTCGATGATTCTCGGCGATCCGACGGGAACCGTGAAGATGACGCTCTGGGATGCGCAGGCCGCGGCAGTCTCTGAGCTTGAGGTAGGCTCAGTTGTTGAGGTGATTGCAAAACCTCGTTCCGGATACCGGAACGAGGTGACGTGCGCAGCTCTTAGGCCCAGTCAGGTTCGAATCGTTGAGACGAAGCGGCCGCCGAAGTCTGAGGCGATGACGGTCCCGCTCGCAGCAAAAATTCTTTTTATCGCACCGGTTCGCGAGATTCCCCGACGTGATGGTTCGATGTCTGAGCTTCTGGAGATAATTGTCGGCGATTCATCCGGCACGGCACGGATTATCACCTGGTCGCCCGAACTTTTCGAGGAACTCGAAGAGGGAATGTCCGTGAGTTTTGCGGGTCTTACCAGAAAAGAGGAGGAGGATGTGGTTGAGTACGTGGCAGGCGACAATGTGGTGATAACGCCGCATGCCGACATATCTGTCCTCTCCTGCGATGCAGGAGATGTCGTCGAAGGCCAGACCTCTGTTGTCACGGGCGTTGCACTTTCTGCTTCGCAGGTCAGGACGTTTGTTACCAGACGCGGGAACGAATCCCGCGTGAAAAATATTCGGCTCGGCAGCGAGAAAGGCACATCCTTTGTCAATGTTGCCTGCTGGAACGAGGCTGCGGACGCCGCAGTCGTTGCCGGAGATCTGCTGGAGGTCATCAATGCTCAGGCGAAGCTGAACAAATACGGCGAGATTGAGCTGTCGATCGGGCGCGGTTCGGTTCTGCGGGGACGCGAGGGCACGGGAGTTTTTGGAACCGCCGCAGGCATGATAATCCCGCGAGCGGAAGGACTGACGATTGATGACGGTACATGCGCCCGGATTCTTTCCGGTGATACCAAACTTCCTCCGGCAGCGATGGCGAGAGTTTCCGGGTTGTGCACAAACTCCCGCATCTTGGTTGAGGAGGCAGAGGTCGAGGAGCTTTCGCCAGCCGCTCTTCGCGAGCGGCTTTTGCGGCTCTGATTTTTCAGAGTCCTACTTTTTCTTTTATCCGTCTTTTGGCATATGCGGCGAATGCGTCGCGGCATTCGGGTGAGGAGAGGAAGTCGTAGGCTACCTGTTCGATGACCGGCCCAATGACCGGATTTTTTGCGAGATCTCCTGCTGCGCTGAGCAGTGCGGATTTGAAGGATGCGTCGTTGGTTTCTGGCATAGTTTAGGGTGTGATGAGATTGCATATGAGGGTATGGATGGTGACTATTTGCGTGCTTGGTCGTGCTTTGTTGCTCCGCCCACGGAAAATCGGAATACGCGGAAAAACATCACGGAGCAGACGTGAACATCACGGAAGAAAAATTATTTTGGAATAGGACTTACGCGATATGAAATACCATAAGAAAAAGGGATTCTCCGTCCTTGATTTTATTTGGGGTAACCACGGAACACACTGAACACACGGAATTCCACGGAAAAAAAACACAGAATACCGCTTCGCTTACGGAAAACACGGAAAGCCTAAGTGTACGGGTATCGTGTATCTGTCACCGCTTTGAGATGCCAACTTTCTTAGGCTTTCCGTGTTTTCCGTAAGCGAAGCGGTATTCTGTGTTTTTTTTTCCGTGGAATTCCGTGTGTTCAGTGTGTTCCGTGGTTACTCCAAGTGAGACCACCTACAGAAAAATTCCAAACAATGAAACTCATCACCGCGTAACTTCTATTGGAATTTTTGTTATGTCCTTGTCTGCTCTATGATCTTTTTTTGTGAAATTTCCGTGCTGTTCACGTCTGCTCCGTGATGTTTTTTTCGTGTGTTCCGCTTTTCCGTGGGCGGAGCTGACCAATCCCAAACTGTATTCACCAATAAACGAATGTATGATCAAAGCTGATGAAGACAAAAAGGAGCACTTTCACCCCACGCGGTCTGGGGTTTATATGCCGGTCTGTCGATGTTAATAGTATATCTCAACAACATCAAAGAAAGGAGAAAAGAAGATATGACAGCAACTGATATTGAGGACATCCCGGGCGTTGGACCGGCAACTGCCGACCGCCTTCGTGAAGCAGGCTACATCACTGTTGAAAGCATTGCAACCGCAGCACCCGTCGACCTCTCCGAGGCAGCAGAGATCGGTGAGTCAACGGCAAAAAAGATCATCAAAGCCGCACGCGAGATCGCAGATATCGGCGGGTTCAAAACCGGAACTGATGTTCTTGCACGCCGTCAGGAGATTCTCAAACTCAGTACATTTGTTCCTGAGGTGGACGAGCTTTTAGGCGGCGGCATTGAGACGCAGGCGATCACCGAGTTCTATGGTGAGTTTGGTTCCGGAAAGTCGCAGATCGTTCACCAGCTTGCGGTGAACTGCCAGCTTCCCCGCGAGGTCGGCGGTCTTGGCGGCAGCTGTCTGTATATCGATACGGAAAATACCTTCCGTCCTGAGCGTATCGAACAGATGGTTGCGGGCCTCGAGTTTGAAAAACCGGTCCCCGAAGGTTATGAGATTCCGAGCGTGGAAGATTTCCTCGCAAACATCCATGTCGCCCGTGCTCACAGTTCGGACCATCAGATGCTCCTGATCGACTCGGCCCGCGATCTTTCCAATGAGCTGAAGGACAGCGATATGCCGGTAAAGCTGGTAATTGTCGACTCTCTGACCGGTCTGTTCCGTGCAGAGTATGCAGGCCGCGGAACCCTTGCAGGCCGCCAGCAGAAGCTGAACCGTCACCTGCACGACCTCTTCAAGCTGGTGGACGACTTAAACGCAGTCGCTGTTGTGACAAATCAGGTCATGTCAAATCCGGGCGTCTTCTTCGGTGACCCGACCAAACCAATCGGTGGAAACATCGTTGGCCACTCGGCGACGTTCAGACTGTATCTGCGCAAAAGCAAGGCAGGAAAACGTATCGCAAGACTTGTGGACAGCCCGAATCTTCCTGAAGGCGAGGCCACGTTTATGGTCGAAACCGCAGGTATCAAATCCTGCTGACCCAAATATATTTTTCATGCCCAAAGCCTTCATCACCGACATCGATGGAACTCTCACTGATGACCGTCGTCGTCTTTCCACTCGTGCGGTTGAAGAGATCCGCAGAGTTGTGGATGCAGGCATTCCGGTAGTTCTCGCATCCGGCAACACCCTCTGTTTTATCGATGCTCTTTCCAAAATGATCGGAACCGAAGGCGACGTGATCGCAGAAAACGGCGGAGTCTACCGTCACGGCTATACTGGCGACCGCCACTCGGCCGGAGACCGCGAACTTTGTTTTGCCGCATATCAGAAAATCATCGACACATTCCAGCCGAAAGGCGAGGAACTTCGTCTCTACAGCAATGACTACCGGTACTCTGACGTCGCATTTGCCCGCGACGCTGACGTTGACGAAATAAAAAAACTACTTGCAGATATGCCGGTACAGGTAGTTGACACCGGTTTTGCCATTCATCTCCAGTCGGAAGGACTCTCGAAAGGTGCGGCTCTTGAAAAACTCGCAGAACTCATGGGACTTGTGCCCGCAGACTTTCTTGCCGCAGGAGACTCGATCAACGATGTCTCCATGCTGAAAGCGGCAGGCATCGCCGTTACCCCGGCAAATGCCGGACCTGAAGCACGGGCTGCCGCAGACTTTGTTATGAGTAAACCGTTCGGCGAAGGAACAGCTGACGCTCTTGCCAGGTACTTCCCCTGAAAAAATCATGAAGAGATTCTCCAGCCAAAATTTGGAGAAAATACTATTGTAAAATCGCTGCTTTATCGCAGCATGTAACGGTCAACGACAATATAGTCAGTGATGTCTTTTACCGCCTCGAACGGCAGAGTAATCGCATCGCCGTCGAGTTTGTATCCTGATGTGTCAAACATCTGGTCAGGGCGCACCAAAAGATTCAGCAGCTGCCCGGTCGCACTGTCAAAAGAAATGTTCTTGATCTGACCGATAATTTTTCCATCAGTGCTCATCACTCTCTTTTTTCGGATAGAATGGGTAAACTGCTCGCTCTTCATTGTAATCAGTAGTTTTGTATTGAGGACGAAAGTATTTATCAGTTTTGAATGTACTGGCTTCGCATCTTTTGTTCTGCTCCGCCCACGATTCGCATGCCTTCGGCCTGCTCACTGCTTCGCAGGAACACACAGAGCTTCACGGAAATGAATTATTGTATATCATAAAATATTTTATTGGTTTTGTTTCGGAAATTTTTCTGAATAGGAGTTACGCGAAATGAAATAGCATAAGAAGAAAGGGTTTCTCTGTCTTCGGTTTTCCGTGGTTACTCCAAGCGAGGCCACATACAAAAAATTCGATCTCCTTATTTTTCTGTGCATTCCGTGGTTATTCCGAGCGAGACCACCTACAGAAAATCCCAAACAATGAAGTTCATCACCGCGTAACTCCTATCTGGAAAAATTATCGCAGAAATATTTTCATGACATAAAAAAATAAAAAAAAATACTTTTGAATTTCGTGCAGTTCACGTCTGCTCCGTGTTTTCCGTGGGCGGAACGACGAAATAATTTCACAGTGTCGGAAACACCCGAATAATATCCGAGTGCGTGAGAATACCGATCGGCTTCTCCTCATCCATCACAATAACCCGTCCGATATCCTGCTCCTTAAACCTGCGGATGACCTCATACAGCCGCATATCGCCCGGGATGGTTACCACATTACGCACCATAATCTCGCCCACGGATTCTTCCATCGCAAGCCCGCGGTCGATTGCCGCAACAATATCGGTCTGCGTAACAATTCCCAGCAGCTGGCCGTTTTCAATGACCGGAGCGCCGTGAATCCTTCGCTGTAAAAGCGTCTTCATCGCATACGCGATCGTCATATCGGTCTCAAGAGCGATCAAGGGGCTTGTCATATACTCTCTGATCGCAAGTTTTGGAAGAGAGGTCATCTCTGAAGTTGAGATCAAAAGAGCGCTGTTGATCTCATCCTTCCCAAAGACCTCTCCTTTGATCAGAAGCTTGTTGACCGGTGTTGGGCCGATCGTAATTTTGTCACCAACCTCAAACACTCTGACATTGCCGATGACCTTGATCAGCGCATGACAGAGGTCAGCATGCGTGAGCGTGGTAAAATCGATCTCATTCACCCGCACGCCCTCCGTGACCTCTCCATTGCGTAAAATCGCGACCTCGCTCTCCGAGTCGTCAGCGGTTACATGCAGCTCGGTGTAGGCGCGTGCGGTTGGATGATACCCTCCTTTGGGTCCGGGAACGCCGTCCACCAGACCCAGCGCTTTGAGAGCCTGCATCTGATTGCGCACCGTTCCGGGATTACGCTTGATGATATCGGCTATTTCTTCTCCTTTTATCGGATGCGAATATTGATGATAAAGCGAGATAAGAGTAATAAGGATATCTTTTTGGATCAGTGACAAATCCATACTGATTGTTCAGAGCGCCACCCTAATAAAGAAATCGAGTGATTCAACGAAAATGTATTTTGATAATATCCCCACCGTCCCCACCGCCGAGGAGCTTCTGGACCGCAGCTTCCGTCGTGCTGCAAAAAAGATGCAGGAGAAAAGCGGCAGTAAAAGCCGGGCAGACGAGGAGTTCGTTCGTGCCATTACCCAGGCAACGCATGATAAACTGGTCAGTATCATTCAGAGCTTTCCAGAGTTTGAGCAGCTGCCGCCATTTTATCGTGACCTGTGCGATATTCTGTTCGGCATGGATAATCTCAGGAAAGCTCTCGGCATGGTCGGCTGGGCTGCGAAGAATGTGCGTGATGTAGGAAAGAGCATCTCCCGCGGGATGCGGCGTGCGGATTCGCTGACGGAACGCAGGCGTGCGGTCGCGCGAATTGCATCCATTGTGCACCGCTCGGATGAGGCTCTCCGCTACCTGAATGATGTAAGAAATGTGCTTCGGAAATTGCCGGTTATCAGTGCGGATGAGTTTACGATTGTGGTTGCAGGCTATCCGAATGTGGGCAAGTCGTCGTTCATTCGTCTGGTCTCAACTGCGGAGCCTGAGATTGCGTCGTATCCGTTTACAACGAAAGGAGTCATTGTCGGCCACCGGAATGCGGAGCGAAGAAGGCGTATTCAGTTCATCGATACGCCGGGTCTTCTTGACCGGACCGATGAGGAGCGCAATGTGATTGAGAAGCAGGCGCTGAATGCTCTGGTGTATGTTGCGGATCTGGTGCTGTTTGTGATTGATGCGAGCGAGCACTGCGGTTACTCGGTTGAGGCACAGGAAAAACTTCATGATGAGATTGCAGGTATTGTGTCGGTCCCGATGATTACGGTTGTCAACAAGTCTGATCTCAAGAAGACGGAAGGCCGCTTTAATATGTCAACGGTGTCGGGCGAGGGAGTGGAAGAGGTTCTTGCCGAGCTTCTCCGCTTGCGCGGCGAGCTGATGCATGATGAGATTGTTGATATCCGCAGTGAGCTGCCGATGCCTGAGATGAAGCGTCGCGGCGGCCGCTCCGAGATGAAGACTGATTACTAATTTTTTTTTATTTTTTTGAATCTGACTCGCACGATGCAATTTTTATCTGTGTGGTTACTCGAAGTAAAACAACACAAAAAAAGAAAAATAAATCAGAGATATTCCAGATTCTGCATATATGGGCGCAGGACTTTTGGAATCTCGACTCTGCCGTTTTCGGTCTGATAGTTTTCCAGAATACAGCGAAGGGCACGCGACGTTGCAATCGCCGTTGAGTTCAGGGTATGCAGATACTGCTTGGACTCAAAGTCATGCGCATCGCGGACGCGGATGTTTAAGCGGCATGCCTGATATGCAGTACAGTTCGAGCAGGAGACAACTTCACGGTACTCGTTGTCTCTCGGCATCCATGCCTCGATATCGTACTTCTTTGCAGCAACAATACCGATATCTCCGGTACAGATGTTGACCACATGATACGGAAGTCCGAGCTTGGTGAACAGCTCTTCAGAGTTTGCGAGAAGTTCTTCCTGCATCTCCCAGGAGTTCTCCGGCATGCAGTAGATGAACTGTTCGACCTTGGTAAACTGGTGGACGCGGAAAAGACCGCGTGAGTCAAGACCGTGCGCTCCGATCTCGCGGCGGAAACATGGAGAGATGCCGACCATCTTCAAAGGCAGATCTTTTTCCTCAAAGATCTCATCCTGATACATGGCAGCCATCGGGTGTTCGGCGGTTGCGATCAGATACTCGTCGTCGCCGTCAATCTTATACATCACTTTCTCAAAGTCTGCGAGATCGGTTACATCCTCGTAGGATTTGCGGTTCAGCATGTACGGCGGAATGATCGGAGTATAGCCTTTGGCGATAAGCAGGTCAAGCGCAAACCGCTGCAGGGCAAGGTCGAGCATGGCGAGGTTGCCTTTCAGGAAGTAAAATCCTGCGCCTGAAGTTTTAGTGGCACGTTCAAAGTCAGCCCAGTTGTTGCGGACGGCAAGCTCTCCATGGTTGACGAGTTCGAACTCGAACTTTTTCGGAGTGCCGACAGTTCGAATCACGACATTTTCCGTGTCGTCTTTGCCGTACGGAACTGATTCGTGCAGAATGTTCGGCAGCCGCATCAGGTAGTAGCGAACCTGTTCGGTTGCTTTTTCCATGATGTCGTCGTTGTCTTTGATTCTCTGCGGCAGCGCTTTTGCTTCGGCAAACAGCGGGGCCGGATCCTCTCCGGACTTTTTGGCCGCGTTGATCTCTTTGGCAATCGTGTTTCTGCGTGCCCGCAGTTCATTATTTTTTACGGTGAGTTCGCGGAACAGTTTGTCCTGTTCAAGAACGGTATCGACCCATGCAAGTTTCTCGGTGTCGTGGCGTTTTTCCAAGTCCGCACGAACAACCTCCGGATGCGCCCGGACAAATTTGATATCCAGCATACTTGGCATCATTATATGCGGTTGAAGATGAAGAGGATTTGTATATTTACTCATGAGCCGCCCACGGAAAAACGGAGAGTGCGGATTTTTACGGAAATAAAAACATCACTGAGAGGCGTGAACATCACGGAACTTACAATTTTAAAACGATATTTGGTATGAAAATTAAATCTCAATCTACTTTCATCGGAGAACTTGATACGAAGTATCAGAAATATTTCCGTGCTGTTCACGTCTGCTCCGTGACGTTTTTCCGTGAGATTTCCGTGTGTTCTGATTTTCCGTGGGCGGAGCAAAATCAAAGACACACAACATTTCCGAAGCGAATTATTATCTCACCTCCAGACCAACCTATAGTGGTTATTAACCTCAATTAGTGGTTTCTTCATGCTTGAGAATGAATATCAGCTTGACTATTTCAAGCGGGAAGGATTTGTCCGCAAAATCTGTAAAAAATGCGGAATGCCGTTCTGGACACGGGACCCCGAGCGTGAGATCTGTGGCGACGCTCCGTGCGAACCCTACCAGTTCATAGGCAACCCTCTGTTCAAAAGACACACCGTCGAAGAAATGCGTGAGGCATACCTCTCCTACTTCGAGAAAAACGGCCATACTCGCGTCGGCAGATACCCAGTAGCCGCACGATGGCGTGATGACATCTACTTAACTATCGCATCCATCGCCGACTTCCAGCCGTACGTGACGAGCGGAGTCTGCCCTCCTCCGGCAAACCCCTTAACCATCTCCCAGCCGTGTATCCGGTTAAACGACCTCGACAACGTCGGACGGTCAGGCCGCCACTTCACCTGCTTTGAGATGATGGCACATCACGCGTTTAACACCGACGAAAATACCATCTACTGGAAAGACCACTGCGTAGAACTGTGCAGCGGCTTCATCGAATCAATCGGCGGTGACTTAAACAATCTCACCTTCAAGGAAAACCCCTGGTTCGGCGGAGGAAATGCAGGAGCAAGCGTTGAAGTCCTCATGGGCGGACTCGAGGTTGCAACGCTCGTCTTCATGAACCTGTCCCGCAAAAACTCCGGCAAACCACAGGTCATGATTGACGGCAAAGACTACTATGAGATGCCGCTTCGAATCGTAGATACCGGATACGGTCTGGAACGGTTCGCCTGGGCATCGCAGGGAACGCCGACAGCATACGACGCAGTCTTCCCGGAGATGATTCCGCGACTGCTGAACTCTGCCGGCATGGAAGACACGCTCGACAACCCGGAAGTCGCCCGCATTCTCGGCATGAACGCAAAGTTCGCCGGACTCATGGACATTCGCGGAGAAAAGATCCGCGATCTCCGACAGAAGGTTGCTGACGCGACTGGTGTTTCCCTTACAAAGCTCGAAGAGATCATCATCCCCATGGAGAACATCTATGCTCTCTGTGACCACACCCGCTGCCTTGCCTACATGCTCGGCGACTTAATCGTTCCATCCAATGTTCGCGAAGGCTATCTTGCACGGCTCGTGTTGCGCCGCAGCATCAGAATGATGCAGGAAGCAGGCGTGGACGAGGACTTGGGCGATCTCATTATCGCACAGATGGAAAAGATCGGTCTCTCCCAGTTTGAACAGGAGCCGTCAATCGTTCGCGAGATCATCAGCCGCGAGGTTGAGAAGTACGATGCAACGATTGAGCGAGGAACCCGCACGGTTCAGCGCATCGGCCAGAACTATGTCAAGAAGAGCCAACCGGTTCCGCTTGACGAGCTTATCACGCTGTATGACTCGCACGGCATTCCAGTTGAGCTGATGAAGAAGATTCTGACCGAAACTGGTGCAGAGTTTGAGATTCCTGACGACTTCGACTCCCAGATTGCAGATATGCACTCGGAAAACGAGGGAGAAAAACCCGAGTCCCCGCTTGCAAAGTATGCAGAACGGATCGCGGTTCTTCCGGCAACCCGCAAGAGCTACTATGAACGGCCGAGCGATATGGAGTTTGAGGCAACGATCATTGATGTCATCGATGAGTATGTGATTCTGGATCACACGCTGTTCTACCCCGAAGGCGGAGGTCAGCCGTCTGATACCGGTACGTTCGTCAGCACAGACGCGATGGTTCGGGTTGATGAGGTGCTGAAGTCAGACGATGTGATTCTGCACAAAGTGCGGACACAGGGTCTGAAACGCGGCGACCGGATTAAGGGCGTCGTTGACGAGGAGCGACGCTGGGCACTGATGCGTCACCACTCAGGAACCCACGTTATCCTGCGTGCGGCAAAGGAGATTCTCGGCCCCCATGTTCATCAGGCTGGATCGCAGCTTTCAACCGATGCGGCACGGTTAGATATCAGGCATTATACGCATATCACGCCTGAGCAGCTGAAGCAGATCGAGATTGTGGCAAACCGTCTGGTGATGGAGAATTTGCTGGTTATGATCAAGGTGGAGCCGCGAACGAAAGCTGAGCAGAAGTTCGGGTTTGCTTTGTATCAGGGCGGTGTTCCGCCAGGAAAAGAGCTGCGTGTGGTTCAGATGGGTGCTGAGGTTCAGGCATGTGCGGGAACGCACTGTCAGAGCACAGGTGAGATCGGCCCGATAAAACTTCTGCGGCTTGAGCATATTCAGGATGGTGTTGAGCGTATTGAGTTTGCGGCAGGGTTTGCAGCACTTGATGCGATGCAGCATCTTCAGACGCTTCTTGCAGCGTCTGCTGATACGCTGTCGGTGCAGACTGAAAATCTGCCGAGTTCGGTTGAGCGGTTCTTCTCTGAGTGGAAGGATCAGCGAAAGGAGATCGAGCGTCTGCGTGCGAAGATTGCTGAGCTTGAGTTGTCACGTCTTGAGGGTGTGACAGTTTCAGGCGTTGAGGTGGTGGTGAAGCAGGTGGATGTTTCAAGAAAAGAGCTGGTAACAGTTGCGGGCGCGGTTGCAGGCCGCGGCGGCGTTGCGGTTTTGATCACAACAGCTGACGGTGTTGGGGTTGTGGCGTCATCTGGTGTTCCTGAGAAGGTGAATGCCGGTAAGCTGGTCTCTGAGGTCTGTGCTGTTCTTGGCGGCAAGGGCGGCGGAAAGGAGAGCCTCGCACAGGGTGCGGGCGTGGACGCTTTAGCAGTTCCGGCAGCATTGACGAAAGCGGAAGAGCTGGTTTCTGCCTGGCTCTGAGTATTTTTTTGTGAGGGGTTTTCCCCTCAGATTTTTTTTAGTAGAAATTACGCGATGTTATTTTTGAAACGCGAATTACGCGAATAAAAAAATCGCCAATGGCGATTTTTTAAAAAATAAATTGTCTGTGTGTCTCATAACGGATGCATCTGTATGAAAATAAATTATTTTTGTAAATCTCAAAAATTGCCATTGGCGATTTTTTATTCGCGTTATTCCGCGAAGCTGCGAAGCAGTGAGCACGACGGAACGGCGTGCAAAGCGGTGAGCAGGCCGCAGGCATGCGATTCGCGTTTTAAAATCTCATACAAAAAAATCAGTACCCGACAACCACGCAGAACAATCTGCTCCGCACGTCCGGCGGCTGAACAACTGTCCCTTCAGCAACGCGCTCGTACGAATACCCAAGATCCTCACAGACCGCAATCCGCATATCAGCAGACACCGCAGTTAGAGCCTTGGCAAGTTCGGCAACCGAAAAGTCCGGGTCCGCGATCACAAACACCGAGTGGCCTGCCGCAGCATCGGCTACCGCACGAGAAATCGCTGACGCATGATCCTTTCCATGGGCATTCACTACCGCAACATTCGTCCATGATGCCTTCAATCGTGCAAATGCCACCTGCATCGAAGAAATTCCAGGAATTACTTCGCCTGGCAGATACCCGAGTCCTGCCATGAGCGGATCACCGGTCGACAAAACGACCGCGTCGTCTGGAAGCGTGCGGAGAGCCTTGTAGTCGGTTATCTCAATCAGTTCCGCATCAACTGCTGCGTAAGGTTTTGCCAGTTCAATCGCCCGGTCGGACCCATAGATCAACTTCGCCGCACGAATTTTTGCAATCCCCTCTTCTGTCAGCATGCCAGTTCCTGCTCCAACTCCGACAATAATCATGATTCCTCCTCCGAATCGATCAGGACCGCGCCAGAGCGATCGATAATCACAATTCGCAGATTTGAATATCGGCGTTTTGCATCCGCCACCTCAGCAGCAAGCGCTGCAGGTCCTTGTTGAGACGCCATCAGTTCCTCAACCGTTGCAAATCCCCGCGAGGTCGCAGTTTCCGGATGAAAGAATCTTAAAATCAGGCCAGGCAGTCCGCAGATGACAACGTTCCGGCAACTCGCTGCTGCGGCAAGCGCTTCACTGATCTTTGAACCCGCAAGCACCACCTCGTAGTCCGGAAACAGCAGGCGGGAAAACCGCAGACCGGTTCGTCCGGTCGTAATCACTACATCTTTCGCCGCCGAGATCCGCTCGGCAAGCGTCTCGGTCAGATGATCATCCCAGGGTTCCACAAAACCTGTTGTCCCGACAACTGAGATACCGTCAAGCACGCCGACTTTCGGATTCAGCGTCAGGGCACCGATACGTCGTCCGTCTGGAATCGTCAGCAGGACTTCTGCTGCCGCAATGCCTGCCGCACGGCATGCAGATTCGATCGCCGACAAAATCTCATCACGTGCCTGAGGACTGATTGCAGGTTCGCCTTCTGCATAGCGGGGAGTTGCGCGGCTGAACCTGCCGATTCCCTCTCCCGCGATGAGCGTCGTTGCATCAGCAGGCTTTGCTTCTGCACAGATCAGAATACCTGCCGTGATATCATCTGGATAATCGCCGGCAAACTTTCGTGCCTCGCCGCGTCCGTTGCGTCCCTTTGCCGGAACGTTTGCCATAATATTGCAGGGAAGAGTAATCTCCGCCTCGGCGATATCTTCTCCATGAAGTGACGCGACCGCAGCAAACGCTGCTGCGGCCGCGGTCGTTCCGGTCGTAAACCCGCGGCGGAGCACAGTTCCATTCGCCGTCAGAACCCCAACGCCGCTCTCGGCAAGTTCGAGGGCCGCGGGCTCGTCACATTGTGCAACCCAAGCCTCAGGATAGGGAAAACCGCTTACCGGATCGATCATTTCTGCTGTTCTGCAAACATCGTAATAATTTCATTCAGCGACGCAACCGCGATCGGCGTTCCTCCGCGAGTGCCAACGTTTGAAACTGACGGCACGTTTTTCGTGCGGAGAATCTCCTTTGACTCTGCCGCATTCACAAACCCGACCGGTGTTCCCACAATCAGTGCCGGACATATGCCCTCATCCACAAACGAACAGACCGTCAGAAGAGCGCTCGGTGCATTTCCAATAACCACGATCGATCCGGCGAGTCGTTCTTTCAGAGCGACAAAACCTGCCGAGCTGCGGGTGATGCCAAGTCTTTCCGAGATATCTGCGCCGTAATCCAGCGCACACTCCACACTGCATGAGTGGCCGCGCTTCTGAATGCCGGTCAGAACCATTCTGATATCGGTGAAGATCGGAGCGCCTGATTTGATCGCCGCAAGACCTGCGGTGATTGGATCATTCTCGAACCGCAGGAGGTCCGCCATTGCCCAGTCGCCGACAGCAATCGAACATCTCTGACGAATGCGGTCTTCTGGCGTTGCATTGCCAACCATCTCACGCGCCAGACTTCTGCTGCGCGAAGAGATCGAAAATCCCTCCGGCGTATCAGCGCCGATATCAGTATACGTACTTTCGGTGGTAACCGCGGGGTGTAATAATTCCTTTGACATCTCCGTTATCCTCCCAGAATCTGGTTTCTTCGCCGCCGATGATTAAAATCGAGTGCATGTCAACCAGTTCATCATTTTCTCCAAGCGATGCAAGTGTCACGCAGAACGCCTCTTCGCCGTCACGGAACACATTCTTCACCACACCAACAGGCGTCTCGGGCGAGCGGTACTGCATGGCAATATTGATCGCTTTCCCAAGGTTCAGCGGCCGTCCCCTGCTCTTTGGATTGTAAAGTGCGACCGGCACGCCCATCTGGAACGCAAGGTTCAGCCGCTTTTCAATCATCTCCCAGGGTGTTAACAGATCCGACAGGCTGAGGGTTACATAGTCTCCGGAAAGCGGTGAGCCGAGACGTGAAGCAGCCGCAGTAGCCGCGGTTACTCCCGGAATCACCTCAACGTCAGTGTTCGGGAACTCGTGCTCAACAACTTCGAGCACAATGCTTGCCATACCGTAGACGCCGGCATCGCCGCCGGTAATCATTGCCACATTATGGTCTGCTGCGAGGCGTGCGGCTTCTTTTGCACGGTCAACCTCTTTTCCCATCGAGCTTCTGATGACCTGTTTATTCCTTATGAGCGGTTCAAGCATCTCGAGGTAAAACGCGTTGCCGATGATCACATCGGCTGTGGCGATTGCCTTGATTGCGGCCGGAGTCAGTTGTTGCAGACTTCCGGGTCCTGAGCTTACGATCCAGAGAGTTCCCATGATTATTATTGTCCTATGGCAATGGTGACGCGGCCATAGACGGTCTTGTTCAGTATCAGAGTTCCTGACTTTGCGAGAGCCAGAGCACAGGGCTCGGCAACGCCCGCAAGTCCCAGCATCTCCGCGCGGGACGGACTCTGCGGTACTTGTGCGTTAACTGTTTCGTCATCCAAAAAGATGAGATTGCCGGATAAGGACCTGACAGCCTCATGAAGTCCGGCCTCATGAAATTTTTTTACGGTTGTGGCAAATATCGTCACGTCCGCAAGCGATACATCCGCAGTTTTGCATGCAGAGTCGATTGCTGCGAGGATTTCTTCAGCGGTTGTGCCAAGCCGGCAGCCGATACCAATCACGTAGGGTGAACTGTTGACGAGAACTGAAACTCCCGGATTTGCGATGACGATGTGCGGAGGATTTACCCGCACGATTGGAACTTCGCTGTCAAGGATCGCGCCGTTCACCTCACGGGTTGAGGAGCGGTTGACGACTGCGAGGTCCTCGAGCCGTGCGGTCTCTTCCACCGACGGCCTGCCGAGTGTCTCGGTCGCCGTTGAGATGACTGGTTCAATCCCAATCTCTGCAAGACGTTTTGCGCAGAGATTGCCGCCGTGATGACCGCCGAGAACCGGTATCGCGTACTTGAGGTCAGGTGTTACCACGACAACTGCCGGGTCATGCCATTTGTCGGTTAAGAGGGGAGCGCATCCTCTGACTGCAATGCCTGCTGACATGACGGCAACGATTACGTCCACGCTGACATAGAGTTCGGCGAACACGTTTTCCCTGTACGGCACCAGCTCTGCTTCAAGATGTTTCGCGATTTTTTCTCCTGATGAAAGAAATCGGTTCAGAACAACGACAGCTGTAGTCATCCGTAGAGATGTGAGTTGGTGTAGGCTGCTTTGATTCCTTCGACAACGTCTCCCACAATGATGAGAGCGGAGCGTTCGATGCCTTCCTCGTGAACTTTTTCTGCAATCGTTGCAATCGTTCCGCGGACAATTTTCTGATCAGGCCAGGAGGCATGATAGACGACAGCGACCGGTGTGTCTGATGGACGCCTGAGCTTCTGCATCACCGAGTCGATGTGGCCGGTTGACAAAAAGATCACCATCGTTGTTCCGTGGGCGGAAAGTTCGGCAAGTTGGTCTGAGTCCAGCGTCTGGCCTGCCGACCGCGTGACGATCACCGACTCAGAGACTCCCCGAAGGGTGTACTCGGTCTGCAAAGCAGCTGCCGCACCAAACATTGAAGAGACGCCCGGAATAATTTCTGCATGAATGCCGTCCTCTTCAAGAGGGGCAATCTGTTCAACGATCGAGCCGTAAATTGCCGGGTCGCCTGAGTGCAGCCGCACGACAAATTTTCCGGCGCGAACATTTTCTGCGATGACTGAGGTAATCTCCTCAAGCTTCATACCCCATGAGTCGAGTTTGAGGGAGGCAGGAGACTGCGCTACCAGTTCAGGATTTACGAGAGAGCCTGCATAGATGAGAACGTCGGCTTGTTTCAGCAAATCCATTCCTTTGACCGTGATGAGGCCGGGGTCGCCACATCCTGCGCCTACAATATAGTACTTCATACCTTCCTCGCAATCATGATCGAGAAGTAGTTGGTTTTCTCCGGCAGCGTTCCGCGATGGACGCACTCGCCTTCCATATACATCCGCTCAACCACGATGAAGTCATTGTAACCTTCAGCTTCCAGCAGGCCTGCGGCCTCCTTTGGTTTTGTTACCTTCATCAGAATTTTTGTGGCAGGGGATGTTGGCCCGTCAGTTACGAGGAACGCACCGTTCACGGGAATTTTTGCATGCGAGGCGACTGCCGTGATGGAGCTGATGCCGGGAACTGTTTCCACTTCAAGGCCTGGGTAGGACTCTCTCACCATCTCAGCGAGCCTTGAAAACGTTGAGTAGTAGTTTGGGTCGCCAATCAGACCGAAGACCGCTTTGCCTGCTTTTGCTGCGGGCGCGATTTTTTCAGCGTTACGCTGCATGCATTCCGTGATGACCGATTCGTCGCGGGTCATGGGGAACTCAAGAGTAACGATCTGTTTGGCGTAGGGTTTGACCAGCTCGCAGGCGATGCCGCCCGGAACAAATACGGTGTCAGCTTCTTCAAGAATCCTGACTGCTTTGAGGGTCAGGAGGTCTGCGTCTCCCGGGCCAAGGCCGACCGCGGTCAGCATTTTTTACCTCCGTGTATGATATAGATGGGATTTATCGGTTTGAACATAATGCGCTCCACAAGTTCGTAGGATCTGGAGATCTGTAAGTGAACGGCTTCCTGGAATATTCCAAGACTCTGCATGGTATGCATCGCCTCAACTACGGTCTCGATCAAAACCGCATTCACGACAATGCTCCGGCATCCTTCTGCATCGAGTCTGGTGATGATCTCGGCAATGTCGCGGCTTCCTCCGCAGAAGGCGCAGTCGATTTTTTTGCGGGGAGAGGAGAGAAACTCCATTGCTTCTCCTTCGACTGTTTCGACTGTCGTCATTCCCTCGCACGTCTCTTTGGTGCAGGTAATTGCGAGAGCTCTCCGGTCAACCGCATACACATGGCCTCTTGGCCCTGCAAGATGTGCAAGTTCTTTGGTTACCGTGCCGGTTCCGCAGCCGATGTCAGCGACGGTGTCACCTTGCCGTACGCCGAGTTTTGCGAGTGATACTGCCATCACTTCCGGTTGTGTTGGTCCTCCGGGTAGTTCCATTTCTGATCTCCGTTCTCAGATAAAATTACATTAGCGAAATGTTGCTGAATAGTTTTTGCAGGGAGGTGATATAGTTGTATGGAGTTAGCGCGGGTTCAGGTTAACTAATTCCTACTAACCTTCATATATGATAGGGTCATATTTTTATTTATGAGACAATCAGGCATTGTACTTCTTGTGCTGGTTGTCGTTGCCGCATGCGTTCTCGCCGCAGGATGCATTGGTACTGACAACAGTACAGTGACGCCGACTCCAACGCCGACGCCCTCGGTAGAGCCGGTCACCGTTATCACAGTTGACAAATTTGGCACTGCCATTCCGGCAAATGATATGATCCGGTTCATTTTGCCATCGAATCCGACTACCGGCTATCAGTGGATTACCAAGAATGTTTCCGGTCTCGTGATCAATCAGACATATGAGGCAACTCCGGTTGCCGAAGGTATCGTTGGCTCCGGAGGAGTTGAGATCTTCACGATCACTGCAGACAAAGCAGGAACGTATGAGTTCACTGCCGAGTACAAACGCTCGTGGGAGAATGAGACTCCGGCTGCAACCTTTATCCAGTATCTGGTTTATGTCGATGCAACCGACACTCCGGCAGACATTCCGATGCTTTCCGTTGTGTTTGTTGGCGATGTGAATCCGAAAGCAGGCGAGGTGGTCAAGGTGATTACCGAAGGTAATCCGACTACCGGCTATGAGTGGACGATCACGAATGACACGCAGCTGAAAGTGCTGAACTCAACCTTTGCCACCTCGGCAATTCCGGGCTCAACGATGGTTGGTGTTGGCGGCTTCTATGAGTGGCTTGTCACCGCAGACAAAGCAGGAACGTATGAGTTCGCTGCCGAGTACAAGCGGTCGTGGGAGGATGAGCCGGTAGGCAAGTTCTTCTTCGATATCACGTTTGTGTGATTGAAAAAAATTCTTTTTTTATTTTTTGTTGTACGTTCTGCTCCGCCCACGGAAAAACGGATCACACGGAAATCTCGCGGAAAAAAAACATCACGGAGCAGACGTGAACAACACGGAATTTGAAAATAAAAATGTTGTAAAATATTTCTTCACGATTTTTTTTTCAAATGGGAGTTACGCGGTATGAAATAGCATAAGGAAAAGAAATTCTCTGCTCTTGGTCTCACTTGGAGTAACCACGGAAAACACTGAACACACGGAGCACCACGGAAAAAACACAGAATACCGCTTCGCTTACGAAAAACACGGAAAGCCTAAGAAAGTTGGCATCTCATCACCGCGTAACTCCTATTCAAAAAAAAGATCATTAATTTTTTTATGGTATCGCACTGAATCCTAAAAAAATTATTTCCGTGCTGTTCACGTCTACTCCGTGATGTTTTTTTTTCCGTGCGTTTTTCCGTGTGATCCGTTTTTCCGTGGGCGGAGCTGTTACGAAATCATGCGAATCGTTGGCGGAGCAGCGACGAGTGAAGCCTGTCGTTATTCATCATTGTAAATCTGCTGGACTCTGCCAACCTGTCCGCTCGTGAGCCGCACCTTGATTCCATGCGGATGCGTGGATGAGTTTGTCAGAATTTCTGCAACCCTTCCCCATGTTAGGGCGCCTGTCGGCTGATCTGCCTTTAACACCACTGCCACCGCAGTGCCAGCTCTGATATTTTTTCGTACACGTCCGTCAAGCATACCGTTCATGTTGGAGTCTTTACCGCTATAAAAGTTCATCATCTCACAGACGAAACATGAAGAAAAGAAATGGCAAATGATTTCGAGCGTACAGTAGTTACCTGCATTAACCGGTATTTTACCGAACACCGGATGAAAGGATTTGCCTACCGCCTCAAACAGGCACGCTTCAACTCCCAGTACGTTGACATCATCGTCGACTCTTTGGACCCTGCGCATTATCTCGCAATTGAGTGCAAGTCGCTGAAAGGAAAACGACTGTCGTTTTCCAGCAATTTTCATAAAGACAAAGAAGGCGTGCATCAGATCGATAACATCTCGGGTTTTCTCAAATACACCGGCCGCAAAGGATTCCTCGCGGTCGAGTTTCGCGGCAACGGCCAAAAAAACGAAGCATACCTGATGCCCTGGGACAAAGTCTGCGCATTTTATGATATGCAGGCAAGTATTCCAATCGAAGAGTTCCGCAAATGCATTCCTCTCGAGCGCACATCCTATGGATATTATCTGGAATGTTTTTCGGTTTCGCCGTCAGACTAAATATCCCTGAGCGCCAATACGTATAGAATCTATGCGAGGGTCGAACAGATTTTTATCACTGAATGGAAAGCCGGTCAAAACGCCGGTTGTACTCGCATCCATGGCGGGAATCACCAATGCCGCGTACGTTCTCGAACGTGCCGCCCACGTCGGAGTCGCATTTATCGGTGGATTTTCCCTGGACGCTGCCACGCAGGAAGCGGCAAAACAGCTGGTTGCAGCCGGCCGCACCGAGTTTTCCGACAGTCTGGATGACATCGCAACAGAACTTGCAATGCTCGAAGGCTCCCATGTGGTGATCGGTCTCAACCTTCGCGGCTCAACCCCCGATGCTTTTGTTGCGGCCGCCCGCAAATTCGGCAAGGAAGTCATCTACGAAATCGACGCCCACTGCCGCCAGCAGCCCATGATCGATGCCCACTGCGGTGAATATCTTCTCTATAACACCGATGCCCTCTGTGACATCATCCGCGCCCTTCATGCAGAAGGCGTCACCGTCTCGGTAAAAACCCGGGCCGGCGTCGTTGACGACCGGCAGCTTGCGCGAAAAGTCTGGGCTGCCGGCGCAGACATTCTGCATGTCGATCTGATGGATACCGGATACACCCGCATCCGCCAGATCAGAAATAGCTGTCCTCTCATCCTCATTGCCAACAACAGCATCGACTCGCCTGACAAGATGATGGACATGTTCTCGCACGGTGCTGACCTCGTCTCTCTCGCGAGAGGTGCAAGCGTGCCGACTCTTCAGCTTCTTGACCGCTACATTCGCGCGACCGCCGAAGAAAGCGGCTGGTACAACTCCCCGAAACAGCTCTGCCGCGGCGGCGACCTTCGGTCGCTGACGTTCTGCTGCATGCCGGTAAAACAGTGTCCGCTCTTGTCAACCCTTGACTCGATTGGCATGACCCGACAGGATTACCTCGCATTAAAAGAAGGGCTCGTGCAGGACTCGCCAATCTCGCAGGGAAGCCACACCTGTTTCGGCAGCCTTGCCTGGTGCTGCAAATCTTCCACGCCTTGTATGTTCCGCGATATGACACTGAAGGCTGTGCCTCTTCCGAAGAATGAGTACATGGCGCTGAAGCGGGATCTTGCGGATGGTATCATGGAGAAGATCTTCGCTGATGTCCCAACCGACTGCTGAACCGGTAACAATCGCTGAGCTCGCGCAGTTTGCGATGCTGCTCGAGGTCACGGCAAAGCAGAAGCCCGGCAACATCGATCGGTGTCATGATTATGATGATACCTGCCTTACCCATTTTCTGGCGTCCGCGGTTCTGGCAGGGCCGGTGTTTTCCCGTGTCGCGGCTGGCGGCATCTCGCTTGGGGAAGCGATGTACGATGCGGTTGCCAGAACCAATATCCATAACGGCGGCAACACGCATTTCGGCGCGTTCATTCTTCTTCTTCCGCTGATTGCAGGAAAAGGCATTGCCAGCGCGGCAGAGCTGGTGAAGATGACGTCAGTCAACGACGCTGTTCTCTTTTACCAAGCGTTTGGTCTTACGCAGGTGCGGGTCCGGTCTGAGGACCCGATGGATGTGAATGATCCCTCGTCGATTCAGCGGCTGATCGATGAGGAGATAACAATGTATCAGGTCATGGAGTATTCTGCCTCGCATGATATGGTTGCCCGCGAGTGGACGAATGGGTTTCTGCTGACCCGCAAAGCGGCTGACCTGTTGTTTGAACTTGGCGACGGAGCTGAAAACATCACGAGGATGTTTCTGTCATTGATGGCGAAGTATCCTGACACGTTTATTGCAAAAAAGTTTGACGAGGCAACTGCCGCAGCCGTGATGCAGAAGGCGGCCGCAGTTCTTGCCGGCGCACAAACTCTCGCAGACTTTGATGAGGAGTGCATCAGGAAAGGGATCAATCCCGGCTCTCTTGCTGATATATGTATTGCGGGAATTTTTATCGCACTTTTAGAGGGATGGAAATGGGACTGTTAGGCGAAGGAATTACTGAGGTTATTGCGGTAACAAAAGATAATGCGGCCCCGATGGGAATTATTGTGAAGCCCGGAATGTCTCCGCGGATGATTCTTTTTAAGGGGTCGGCGACTGTTGAAAATATTCTCAAACACGGATGGGTTACGGCAAACTTTGTCTCTGACTGTTATCTGTATCCGCAGTATGCATTTTCTAATGCTGCTCCTTCGGATTTTTCCGAGGTGTTTGTTGGCGGTGTTATGATGCAGCGGCTGCTGGGCGCTGATGCGTGGATGGGATTTCTGACGCGGGTTCTTCATGAGACTGAGGAGACGTATTACATCGAGCTGATGCCGGTAGCGTCCGAGTATATCCGTGAGGATCCCCGTCCGATTAACCGGGGTTTCAACAGTGTAATTGATGCAACCGTTCATGCAACGCGGTATGTCCACAGCAGAGATGATTCGCTGAAGATGCTGATCGAGTATCACTTGGGAATTATTGCCAAATGCGGTGGTCCGCGCGAGCGTGAGGCTGGCGTTTTGCTGAAAGAGATCTGCGGGCTGTAATTTTTTTTTTGCGATTTTTCAAGAATGATTTTCAAACACGAACCACACGAAAAAACGTGAAATATTCACCACACAAAATGGTACGAAAAACACGAAATAGGAATTTCGATGCAATGTTTTCGATTTTTTTCACCACTGCTACTTAGTAATTGAATCCTGAATCCAAAACCTGATTTCGCGTTTTTTGAAATATTTCGTGAATTAATTATTTCGCGTTTTTTCGTGTGGTTCGTGTTTCAAAAACAAATTCAAATTAAAAAAGAAAAACGGTTCGAAAACCGTCTCTTACTTTTTGGTCACTACGGTAATGCCTGCGTCTTTGAGTGCTGCTTTGAGCTGCACATCCTGAATCGACCCAAGCTGCGGATCAGCGATCACCACATTGTTTCCTTCAGCGCTGCGGTCCTTGACCCATTTGACAAACAACTGCCAGTCATCTGCCGGAGAGTTGATGGACGCAACAAGGCCTGAACCTTCCTGCATTACCGGAGCGAGAATCTTCAAGCCGACACTGCCGTCACTCATATCAATTGCGCTGATATAAGGCGGAGTTCCGGCAACTGCATACTGAATCGCATTCTGCGCAAGCAGGGTCATCAGCTGCGGTCCGCCAGTTCCCTCAACGAACTTCACATCAGCAATCTTCTCACCATTGATGAAAAGCTCTGCCTCAGAAACCTTTCCTGCCTTGTCCGTGGTCGGCTTCAAGTAGGAGTTGTAGGTGTCTCTGAAGTATTGCCAGTCCTTCAGAAGGACAAACAGCGGAGCATCATGATCGCTTGGCAGGTATCCGATCGAGATCGGTGTCTTTACCGCTGCGGGCGTCGTGAGTTTGCCGCTTGCGATCTGCTGGGTTGCTGACTCGTAAGGGCCGAAGTCATAGAGCAGATCCTTGGACTGTGCCGGAGTAGTGGACGCAAGTTTTCCTGAGATAAGGCCAAGCTCACGCTGGGCATTGATGAACTCCTCATTGCTGTCAAGCCAGGTGTTCGTCACCTTGCTTGAGAACATAATTGTCGGAATTGAAGCCTCCAGCACGTCAACAGAGTTCACGGTGATCTCACCATAGGTCATGTTCTGTTTGGAGAACAGCCAGTCTGCGGTGAGCTCTGCGGCTTTGTCAGGATAGTCGTTGATGTACTTGTTACCCAGAATCGTGAGTGCAACAAGACTTGCGGCGACATCAGGGTTCTTCAGTGCTTCTGAGTTTGCCCCGACAGCACAGCAGGTGTGTTCCACCCACATGCCTTCCGGCGGGAGGTCCTGACTATACGAAACGACTTTGCCGATATCTCCTTCCACACCGACCGCCACAAACGGCTGCCAGATCATGTATCCGTCAACTTTTCCGGTTGCAAGAAGTCCGGGCATAGTGCCTGCTCCGGTGTAGAGAAGTTCTACGGTTGGAGTTTTGTCAGTGTTGTCCGGTGTCGTTACACAACCGGCGACAAAAATCATTGCCACACACACAACAAGAAGACCTGCAGCTGCAAGCAGATGCTTTTTATTCATACATTCATATTGTTCGACAGATATATGTAGTTTATTATAACGTACTGTGTTGATTTGTTCTGATAAATTACTACAATACGTATTGTGATGTATAATTTTGTATAATTTCCCCTTCCGGTTCACGGCGAAACAGATGAGTTTTTTTCGGTCAGGATGTCAATCTGTTGACTTCATGTATTCTCAAAACGAATATAATTCCGCGATTACTATGCGGATACTCATTCTCGGAGCCGGAGCGGTTGGGCTGACTGTTGCTGCCATGTTATCAGAGCATGCGGAGGTCTACGCTGTCTGCCGGAAAAGATATGCTGACGCAATTTCGGCTGACGGGTTTGTGATGACCGGCATCTGGGGAGAAAAGACCTGCCGCTTCCCTTGCGGCGAGTCGGCTCCGGCAGGGTCATGGGATTATATTATCATTTCAACAAAATCTGCTGCCACGAGAGAGATCTGCGAGAAGTATCATCATCTGTTTGGCGATGCTGAGATCGTGAGCCTGCAGAATGGTATCGGCAACGAGGAGATCATCGGCGAGTACACGAGCCATGTAATTGGTGCAATGATCATTACCGGTTTTGAGTGGCGGGGAGACAATGCGGTGTTTGTCTCGGTTGATGGCGGCAAGACAATGTTTGGCAGGTTTCCGAAAGGAACTGATGATGCGGCCAGGAAACTTTCTGTTCTGTTCAATGCATCAGGCATCCGGTCTGATGTGAGTTCTGATATCAAAAGTGTGGTCTGGTCAAAGGCGTTCTACAGCTGTTCACTCAATCCGCTGGGTGCTGTGATGGAGTGTCCGTACGGAGAGTTGCGCAAAGCACCTGCATGGAATATTATTACGAATATTGTGTCAGAAGCGTTTGCGATCTCAAAGGCAGAAGGCGTTGAGCTGCCGCAGAAGAGTGCTTCTGCTTATCTGGATTTTCTGATGCAGGAAAAGATTCCGCCAACCGCGAAGCATTACAGCTCGATGTATCAGGATATTATCAGTGGAAGGCTGACTGAGGTCGATTACATGAACGGTGCTATTGTGAAGCTTGGCAGGAAGCATGGAATTGCAACGCCGGTAAATGAGATGATGGTGAATCTCACGCATTTTAAGGAGGAACTCAGATGACTGAGGTGCGGCGCTCGGCGATGATTCTTGCGGGCGGCGAAGCCAAGCGGGTAAACGGACGCGAGAAGTATTTTTTCTTTTACAAGGGATGTTCGTTTATTTCGCGGCTGGTGATGACGTTTACGGGAATCACGGACGAGATTTTGATTGTTGCCAAGAGTGAGGAGCAGGCAAAGCACTTCGATGGTCTGCCGGTTCGATGCACTTGGGATAAGCTGCGAGGTCTTGGGCCGATCGGCGGGATTTCGTCAGGGATTTGGGAGGTCAAAGGGGAGTTCGTGTTTATTGCGGCATGCGATATGCCGACGATTCACCGCTCGATTGTGACGTATCTGTTCGAGCATATCGGCGAGTACGATGCGATCATTCCTGAGTGGGAGAATACGGATATCGAGCCTTTGCATGCTGTCTACCGCGTTTCTGCACTGCGGCAGTATCTGACCCATCATGAGTCGCTGTCGCTTCGCGATATGGTGAATTCGCTGCATACGCTGCGGGTGAGTTCTGAGGAACTACGCAGGTTTGATCCAAATCTTGAGACGTTCCAAAACATCAATACGCTTGATGAGCTGGAGGCTTTGGGTCCTGATGCTGCGTATGAAGAGAAGCATCCCGAACGTTTAGATTAAACAGTTCCGCCCACGATTCGCATGCCTTCGGCCTGCTCACTGCTTCGCAGGAAAAACGGAGTTTCACGGAATCTGAAAACAACTCATTTGATATGAAAATTAAATCCCAATTCCATTTTTAATCGGGGACTTGATACGAAGTATCAGAAGTATTTCCGTGCTGTTCACTTCTGCTCCGTGATTTTTTTTTCCGTGAAACTCCGTGTGTTCCGTTTTCCCTGCGAAGCAGTGAGCAGGCCGAAGGCATGCGAATCGTGGGCTGAGCGGCAAATGGTGTCTGACAACAAACGAACGTATAGCCAGCATCCCTAAAAAGACTCCCATACTACCATAATTTTCTCAAAATCTTTTGAGTAGCAACTCTACCTTTAAGGGAACAGACGCAGTATCTTTCATCAGACAATACGATTCAGGGGCTCAATTCATGATATCACCGTTTGAGAAAATCAACCACTTCATCAACAAATATCCGTTTATTGTCGGCTGTATTCTCATCCTCATCGTACTCGTCAGCATCTACGGCTCAACAAGCATCACCTTAAGCACCACCATTCAGATGCCTGACAAAAACGACCATGCCGCATACGTGTTTCAGGATTACCTCGACAACTTCGAAACCGACCCCATCATCCTGATGGTCCAGGGCGACGACGTTCGGGACGTCAACATCATGCAAAGCGTCGTCTTGCTCGAACAGCTCATGCGGCAGGAGGACGGCGTCACCAACGTCGAAAGTGTGTATGATATCGTCATCAGCTACACAGACGGCGTAGCTCCTGCCAATCAGGAGATAGCAAACGAAATCTTTGCACAAATTCCTGAAGACGTTCTCTCCTCCAGCATGCCGGATCATCAGCTGCTGCTTGTTGAAATAACCACAACCTACGGTATGTCCGATGACCAGCAGATGAAACTGCTTGATGCACTCGAAACCCTTCTGCCGCTCGTTGATCTGCCGCCTGCCGCAACCCTGACCTTTGCCGGAGACGCAGCGCTCAACAATGATATGGGATCCACGCTCACAACAGAGGTTGGAAAACTGCTTGGAGCAGCGTTTATTCTGATGCTGACCGTGCTTATGGTTCTGTTCCACCACGCACGCTACACTCTGCTGTCCATTGTTTCCGTTCTGAACGGACTTTTAATGACATTTGGTGTCATGGGTCTCCTGAAAATCCCTCTCTCAATGGCAACCTTAGGCGCTCTGCCGATTCTTCTTGGAATCGGCGTTGACTATGCAATTCAGTTTCACTCACGATTCGATGATGAGATACGAGAGCATCCGTTGCCGGACGCGCTCAAGACCACCATCACCAAAACCGGTTCGGCAGTATTTTTCGCCATGATTGCGAGCGCTCTCGGGTTTGTGGCGATGCAGGTCTCAACACTTCCTGACATTCGCCAGTTCGGTTTGGTCGCTATTCTCGGACTTGCCTGCTGTTATGTCTCGGCAATTCTCATCATTCCACTCACGGCAATTCTCACCGATTACAAGCCGAAGCCAATGAAGACCCCGAAGTCAGGGGAAAAACCTCCGCTCACCGTGCGCTACAATGAGTTTCTCAGAAAGACCGCTCTGAAGGTCACCAAATATGCGGTGCCGATTCTTTTGATCTTGTGCGTGATCGGCGTTGTCGGACTTTACGTAGACGAGGAGATCCCGATCAACACCGACATTGAGACCTATGTTCCGGCAGACATGCCGGCACTCATCAACATCAATACCGTCACGAGCGCTATCGGCGACTTGGACGGAATGCAGGTGGAGGTCACTGGCGGAAATCTGTTGAGTCCTGATGCCCTTGAGTGGATGTATGATTGGGGAAACAACGAGCTTGTCGCGCATGAATGGCGATTCATCAGCGTAACAAGCATTGCAACCATCATAGCCGATGCAAATAACGGAGTGCTGCCTGCGTCCCAGCAGGAGATTGATGAAATTTTCGCAACACTTCCTGAAGAGAAGGTGAGGCCGTATCTGAACGGGGGACAGACCGCGATTATTTCGTTTGGTATGAACGAGATCTCTCAGGACCTGGCCAGATCCCTTACCGAACAGGTAACAAGAGATATTGCGTTCTATCAGCCGCCTGCGGATATTGAGGCGGTTGTTACGGGCGCTCATTACTCGGATCTGGAGATGATGAAGGAGATGAAGCTTGGCAAGATGCAGATGACGGTTCTCGCATTCATCATCATCTTCCTGTTCCTGACAATTCTCTACCGGAGCATGGGAAAAGCGGTTGTCCCGCTTATCCCGATTGTGATGATTATCGGCTGGAACGGAGCGGCGATGTATATTCTGGGCATTGAGTACAATGTTCTGACGGCAACGATGGGGGCGATGACGATCGGTATAGCTGCTGAGTACTGTATCATGATGATCGAACGCATCTATGAGGAGATGGAGACAAATGATACACTGACTGCTGTGCAAAATGGTACGGGAAAGATCGGGTCGGCAATTACGGTTTCTGCCTGCACTACCATGGCGGCATTTACCGCGCTGACAGTTTCGGATTTTCCGGTCATCAGCATGTTCGGGGTTGTCACGGTGATTGCAATGGCATTCACGCTTATCGGGGCAATTGTTGCGGTTCCTGCGGCAGCATCGATTGTTCTTCGCGGTAAAGGCAAGGGGGATGCGCAGCCGCGGCTTTGAAAGCGTGGTTCGCGTTTCGCAGCTCCGTCCACGGAAAATCGGAACACACGGAAAAACGCACGGAAAAAATCACGGAGCAGACGTGAACACCACGGAATTCTCAAACAAATTTATTTCCGTGTTGTTCACGTCTGCTCCGTGATGTTTTTTTCCGTGGAGTTCAGTGTGTTCCGATTTTCCTGCGAAGCAGTGAGCAGGCCGAAGGCATGCGAATCGTGGGCGGAGCAGAACGTAAGACGGAAGTTTATCATCAGCAAAACCAAAACAAGTATGTACCCGCTTTGGGATAAATCAGGATAACCAAGATGAAAACGATGGAAATTCTCTTCTCCGGAAAAGTACAGAAGGTAGGCTTTCGCGCCTGTGTGAAAAACGTGGGCCAGAACCTCGGCCTTGTCGGAGAAGTGGAGAATCTGCCGGACGGACGGGTTCGGGCACTCGTGACCGGCGAGGAGGTAATCATTGAAAAGTTCCTTGCCATGGTCTACTCCTGTCCGCGAGCGATCATCCGCGAAATTTCCGCAACCGAGTACGTCTTCACCGAGTTCTCCGACTTCTCGGTGAGACGCGAATAAATAGAGAGATGCCTATGAAAATTACAAAAACCATAACCTACTTCGACAGTCCGGGGCCGAAAAATACCGCAGACTGTGCGGAACTTGCCGTAGAACGCGCAAAAGATCTCGGCATCACAAAAATAGTTGCAGCGAGTTCTGGCGGCGCGACCGCACGCGAGTTTGCGAATGCCGTAAAAGGAACCGGCATTCATCTGGTGATTGTAACCCATGCGTTCGGATTCTCCGAGCCCGGCGTCTGGGAGTTTGACGCAGAGCTGGCAAAAGAGCTGCGGGCGGCAGGACACACCGTTCTCTGCGGAACACATGCCCTCTCAGGACTTGAGCGGGCGCTGTCCCGTTCGCCCCGCGTCGGTGGCGGATCGCGGACAGAAGCAGTTGCCGAAGCATTCCGCAGAACGATCGCGGTCGGCCTGAAGGTTGCGGTTGAGTGCGTTCTTATTGCAGCAGATCAGGGAGCAGTCGGCGTGACCGACGAGGTCATTGCGGTTGGCGGAACAGCTGAAGGCGCAGACACCGTTCTCGTGATTCGTCCGGCACACACTGCGGCATTTTTTGATCTGCAGGTGAGAGAGATCGTGGCAATGCCCAGAAACAGGTGAAAAAAATGGCAATCCAATCGCTGGGACAGGCCTTCGGATGGCTGGTGAAAACGCCGCTGGTATGGCTGAGTGGTATTGCATCGGCAGCCATTCTGATGCTTGGCTGGTATTTGTACACCGAAATTGGCGTGAACACGGCTATATCGGTTGTTCTCGTGCTCTCGTTTGTGCTTCCCGCACTTTTTGCGGGAACCTACGGACTCATTGCCGAGAATAGCACCTCTCCTTCCCTGTTCGGTAAATACGCAGTCCATGGCTACTTCCGCTGTCTTCTGCCGATTCTGCTGACGATTCTCATCGCCTGGGTCATCTGGCAGTTCATCGCCTATCTGCTGATGGCGTTCGGCATGAACCTGATGGCTTCAACGCAGACCGCGATGTTCATCTTAATTCCGATCATCTTCTTCTGCTACTTTGCTGATGTCACCGCAGTTGTAAACAAACTGCGGATGTTTCAGTCGATTAAGGACAGCTTCCTCAGAGTGATGAACGGCTCGATCTTCACCGCGATATTTTATCTGATGAATGTGATGATTCTCATCGCCTCATCCTTTGTGGCCTCGTTTATCTGGACAGTTCTTGCCGCAGACCAGCTGATGCCGCTCGTGAGTATGACGGAGAGTGAAGTTCTTGCAATGACGCCGGAAGAGATTCTCGCGCTCTTCGCTTCCCCTGAGGTAATCTTCGCAACCTTTGTCACGATTTCCTTGTGCGCACTGATACTTGTCCCGCTTTTGACGGTGTACAAAGCGGTCTACTTCAAGAAGACCTCGCCGATCCAGCTGCCAACGAGAGAGGAAGTTGCTGCGGCAACTGCAGCTGTAGCCGAGCAGGAAGGCGAGTACGATGAGAAAGGCCGCTGGTACAAATATAAATAGAAATCATGCGGCGTGAACTCTGAAACGCGAATAGCGCGAATAAAAAAAATCGCCAATGGCGATTTTTTATTCCACGAACCGGTGAGCAGGCCGAAACGACTCCTGAAAGGAGGAGTTGAACACGACGGAACGGCGTGTGGAAGGCATGCGATTCGTGCTATTCGCGTTTCAAAATCTCATCATATCCACTCATCACTAACCAGTTTACATTTTTATTCGCGATAATCGCGTTTCAAAATCTGCCATGATAAACCATGGCACAATCTTTATTCCTTTTTCTCTGCAATTACTATTACAACTGAGGTGAATGTTTTAATGAAAATTGGTATTATTGGCGGCACGGGAGATATCGGCAAGGGTCTTGCCCTTCGTCTCTCCGACAAGCATGAGATTATCCTTGGTTCCCGCGAAGCCTCCAAGGCATGCGAAGTAGCAGAAGAAACAATCAGCACGCTTGGCGGACGCAGCTGCAAGAGCCTCTGCCGCGGTGTTTCCAATGAAGAAGCTGTCCGCGACGCAGATATTGTGGTGATATCAGTGATGTTCCAGCATGTTGCTCCAACCCTTGCCGGCATCAACCCGAAGTATCTGGAGAACAAGATCGTCATCTCTCCGGTAAATCCGATGGGTAAAAAGGACGGCTACTTCTTCTTCAACCCGCCAACAGAAGGCTCCGCAGCTCTTGCAATCAAAAAGATGCTGCCTGAGTCTGCAAAAATCGTCACCGGATTCAATAATATTGCAGCACACAAATGGACGCTGCTTGATGAGGAGCTGGACTACACGGTTGCGGTCTGTGGTGACGACGCTGACGCAAAGAAAGCTGTGATGAAGCTCGTGTCCGAGGTTTCCAAACTTCATGCGGTGGACGCAGGACCTCTCGCGGTCGCAGGAATTGTTGAGAGTCTCACCCCGCTCGTGCTGAACATTGCGATGAACAATGGCATGAAAGACGTGGGCGTCCATTTCAGCTGAATAATTTTTTATCTTTTTTTTGTTTCACTCGCGAGGGTTTCTGCTCCGCCCACGGAAAAACGGGCCACACAGAAAAACGCACAGAAAAACATCACGGAGCAGACGTGAACAACACGGAATTTGAAAATAATAATGTTGCAAAAATATCTGATCGAAATTTTGAAAAACCACGAAATTTATTCGCGGTGTTGCATAATATTTAAAAAATTATTTCCGTGCTGTTCACGTCTGCTCCGTGATGTTTTTTCCGTGAAACTCCGTGTGTTCCCGCGAAGCGGTAAGCAGGCCAAAGGCATGCGTTCCGTTTTTCCGTGGGCGGAGCAACGTAACACACAACACCATTTTTCTCCTTGCGCGTTTACGCAATAAAACCGGTAAAGCAGGTACTTCGACACCCGAATGCATGCTAACATGTAGCATATAAAAAACCCGCTCGAAGCCGTATTCATGATTTTGCCAATTGTCAGATATTTTTTGAATCAGGACGATAATTAACGGCAAAATTATCGGAAATCCAATACCTTTTATATCGGATAACGCCAACATTACAGTTGTCAGAGAGTGGTCAGGATACATGTTTATTGCGAACCACCAATGACAGGAAACAAAAACCATGTCGAAGGTAAACCCGTTTGAAATGGCCCAACACCAGCTTTTGGACTGTGCAAAGATCCTCAAGCTCGACCAGGGCGTTGTCGACATCCTCATGCAGCCGCAGAGGCAGATACAGGTTTCCATCCCGGTCAAGATGGATGATGGAACGACCCGGGTTTTCCAGGGATTCCGTGTGCAGTACAATAATGCACTCGGCCCGTACAAGGGCGGTATCCGCTATCACCCGGACGAGACCATTGACACTGTTCGTGCACTGGCTGCATGGATGACCTGGAAGGGTTCTGTTCTTGGTCTGCCGCTTGGCGGAGGCAAGGGAGGTGTTGTCTGCAACCCGAAGGAGATGTCCAAGGGTGAGCTCGAACGCTTAAGCCGCGGATATATCCGTGCTCTGTGGAAGAACATTGGTCCGGACACTGACGTTCCGGCTCCAGACGTCTACACTGACGGCCAGATCATGGCCTGGATGATGGACGAGTACTCGACCATCCACGGCAAAAACCAGTTCGGTGTTCTGACCGGCAAGCCGCTCGTCGTTGGCGGATCTCTCGGCCGCAGTGATGCAACCGCAAAAGGCGGTATGTACACGCTTCGTGAGGCAGCAAAGGAGCTGAAGATTGATCTGTCCAAGGCAAAGGTTGCAATTCTTGGTTTCGGCAATGCCGGAAGCTTTGCAGCAAGTCTGGTGCAGGAGATGTTCGGTGCAACTGTTGTTGCGGTAACCGACTCCAAAGGCGGTGTCTATGACGCAAATGGTCTTGACATTGCATCAGTTGGCGGACACAAGAAGCAGACGAAGTCAGTTATCGGATACAAAGGTCTGCCGAAGCTGACCAATGATGAGGTCATGGCTCTGCCAGTTGATATTATCATTGCAGCAGCGCCCGAAGAGGGAGCAATCAATGATAAGGTTGCCCCAACCGTGAAGGCAAAGATCATCTGTGAGCTGGCAAACGGCCCGACTACACCGGAAGGAGATGCAATTCTTCACAAGAACGGTGTCCACGTTATCCCTGACTTCCTGTGTAATGCAGGTGGTGTGACCGTTTCCTACTATGAAATGGTTCAGAACATGTACATGCACTACTGGAGCCTTGACGATGTCTATGCAAAGCTGGACACGGCAATGACGGCGTCCTACCACTCAGTGCTTGCAGCATCCAAAGAATACCAGATCAACATGCGCCAGGCAGCTTATGTGGTTGCGGTAAAGCGCGTTGTTGAGGCAATGAAGATCCGCGGCTGGGTATAACCCTGTCTTGGACCTGTTATTTTTTTCTCGCGATTGTTCTGTTTTTGAAGATTTTGATTCCGGCAAATCTGAGGTTTTTAGTACTATCTGAGTATTTATCAGAAACTGCGGCCCATTTCTGAATATGACGAAATCAGAATCATCTGAGCTCTACCTCCCGCTCCTGAAGTCGCTTGCTGATGGGAAACCGAGACGAATTGCAGCACTTCCCGACAAGACCGGAGAGACGTTTTGCGTTCTGCCGAATGATCTTGGTATTAAGGAGCAGAAAGACGGGTCCTGTGATTATCTTGAGCCGATTCTTGCGGCAAGCATGGAACTGGAAAAGGCCTGCCTTATTACGAAGTCAACGGATAATGTCTGTACGATTACCCAGCGTGGTAAGGATCTGCTGAAGGAGAATCCGAAGCTGATTGATACTGCGGTTCTGATGCGGTATCCTGAGTACAAGAAACAGTAACGATGAGAAATTTTTCAAAATATTTTTTTCCTTTTTGGCATGCGAATCATGGTTACTCCAAGCGAGATCAAGGACAGAAAAATCCCAAAACAACGAAACTCATCGCCGCGTAACTCCTATTGAAAAAAAAATCTGAAAAAGTTATCGGCAGGAAATTTTTCCCGCAAAAATTCTTGCAGCTGCAAACGCAGGATTGTCAAACAGATCCACAGGCCCGGAAAGTTTTCCGTTTGCAACCGAAAAGCCGAGAGCGACGACTGGCACAATACCTGACGCAACATTTCCTCCGTCGCAGAGACTCACCGGCATGAGAACGCCATCCGGCGAAACTTTTGGTCTGGCAAACACACCGCAGAGTTCGCTCGTGCTCGGGTACGGGGTTTCCGCTCGCGCGAGCATGACAACGCCCGCGGCAGCTGCTGCGGGCGTGTCAGCGTCAGCTGCAACGCCAATGATTGCCGAAGTTTTTGCAGCGGTAATCAGGCGATGGAGGTCCTGTGGTGTCTGAAACATCGACGCGTCTTCTGTGCAGAACACAAAACCGGTTTTGTCTGCGAGGGACGCAGTCGTAAACGGGTTGGCAAACTGTGCGAGGAGAACAGGGTTCCAGAACTGCGGAGTCGCAGCTCCCGCGAGGAACAGTACAAAAGCCTCACTCTCGCGTTCCGTAAATGAAAGGCCGGTTAGTACCGGCATGTCGTCACGGATCAAGAGTCTTCGTTTCTCGGAAGTCTCGGTCGCGGCTTTGACTGCCGCATCCTTCAGCGCAGCAATAACTGGGGACGCCCCTCCTTCCTGATGCACCATCACCAGAACCAGCCAGTCAGCAATATGCGTCACCAAGGAGTCGGTCAGAACAGTTCCCTCCGCCTCCTTGAGAACCTTTGATGCTTTTTGCAGAACATCAGGAAATACGGTTACCGACCCTGCAACGCCGCCAAGCGGCAGAGCACACACTGAAATTGTCGTTGCCATACCTTACGCGCGGTGAATTTTTTCGATCGCTTCAATCATACCGCGGCTGCCGACATAGATCGGAGTTCGCTGATGCACTTTTGCGGGAGTAATCGCAAGCGTATTTGACACGCCGTTTGAGACCGCTCCGCCAGCCTGAGTTGCAATAAATCCGATTGGGTTTGCCTCAAACACCAGCCGCAGTTTTCCGTCCGGCGACTTTTCCGTTGGTGGATACGCATACACGCCGCCGTACTTCAGCACCTGATGGAAATCGGCAACAAACGATCCCGAGTACCGGTTTTTGCCGCCGGCAGCTTCGATCTCTGCGATGTACTTCGTATGTTCCGCCAGCCACTCAGTGCGAAGCCCGCCCGAGCCGTAGAGGTTGCCTTCCGGCATCTTGACATTGTCCTCCAGCAGCTGATACACACCGTTTGTATTCAGCGCAAAAATCGCAACTCCGCGTCCGACCGTGAGCGTCAGCGTGGTCATGGGGCCGTAGAGCATATAGAACGCTGCCTTCAGATTTTTTCCTGCCTGTAAAACATCGCCGTCGTAGATGCCGACAATTGTTCCGACACACAGGTTCACCGAGATGAGGGATGAGCCGTCAAGGGGATCCATCACGACCGAGTACTTTGCTGCTGACGAGAACGTGGTGATATCGTTCTGTTCTTCTGATGCGACCGCACGCACAAGCCCGCTTCTGGCGAGCACACGGGTGATATGGGTGTCAGACCAGGTATCCATAGCGGCCTGCTGTTCCCCGGACGCATTCGTTGACCCGGCATAGCTCTGGTTGCTGATGAAGGCCGCCCGAATGGGTGCGGCCTGCTCGGCAATCAGGATGATTATTTTGCTGAGGTCTTCATACACGCCTGAGTTTTTAAGATATTCTTGTAAGGTCGTCATGAATATTCACTGTATATTCATTGGATGTTTTTGGTAATAAGAGGGTTCGTCAACTGCGATGCGTCTGGTATGTTTATCAGCTCCGCCCATGGAAAATCGGGACGCATGCCTTTGGCCTGCTTACCGCTTCGCGGGAACACACGGAGCTTCACGGAAAAACATCACGGAGTAGACGTGAACACCACGGAAGAAAAAAATTATTGTGATATTTCCGTGTTGTTCACGTCTGATCCGTGATTTTTTCCGTGCGCCTTCTGTGTTTTCCGCTTTTCCGTGGGCGGAGCTACAATGAGCGTTAGTTGCCATAAACGAATTCATCAGCAACACCTCCCACATCAGAAATGCTATATGCATTTTTTTTCAGATAAGTAGAGTAATGTCTGATCTCCCGTCGGGTTTTGAGAGTTTTTCCGCGTCCCGGAAATCCGCATTCCTCGAAGTGCAAAAGATTGCCGAGACTCAACCAATCGTTGGAACATTCTGTACGTTTGTTCCCCGCGAACTGATTCTTGCAGCGGGAGCTGCACCAATCTCGCTCTGTTCAGGAAATGATGAGGTGATAGCAGCAGCTGAAACTGATCTGCCAGTCAACTTCTGTCCTCTGGTGAAGTCGAGCTATGGGTTTGCAAAAACCGGCAAGTGTCCGCACTTTCACTTCGCCAAACTGATTGTCGGGGAGACGACCTGCGACGGCAAGAAAAAAATGTTTGAGTACATGGGTCAGGGCAAACCGGTTCATGTGATTCATCTGCCGCAGATGACCGATGAGGAGAGCGTCGCGTTTCTGGCAAACGAGTTCCGAAAGTTTGCGAGACGGCTCGAAGAAATATTTTCCGTCACCATCACGGATGAGATGGTGGCAAAACAGATCTCTCTCGTGAATGATGAGCGGCGTGCTTTGCAGGATGTCTACCGGCTCGCGAAGTCTGACCCTCCGCTGTTGTCAGGTAAGGAACTTTTTGTGATGTTCAACACATTCACAACTTCAATAGGCCACGAAGCAAAACTTGCTTCGGCACGGGTCCTGAAGGAACAGTACAGCTCTCGCCCGGCGGGCGCGGGCCCACGCCCAAAACGGATTCTTCTGACAGGTTCTCCGATAACAAAGGCGACGGTCAAGGTGATCGATGCGATCGAGTCTGCGGGAGGGTCGGTAGTGTATATTGAGGGCTGCGTTGGTTCAAGGCCCAACGAACTGCTGGTGGATGAGAAAAATCCTGATGTGTATGATGTGCTCGCCCGCAAGTACATCAAAATTGCCTGTTCCTGCATGACGCCAAACGACGGACGGCTGCAAACGATCGGCGAGAAAATCGATGAGTATCATGTTGACGGGGTTGTGGATATGGGGCTTGTTGCCTGCCACACGTTTAATGCTGAGAGCACGCTGCTGCGCGAGTACGTGACGAAGACGAAGTCTACGCCGTTTATTCATGTGGAGACCGACTACTCGCAGGCTGATTTCGGCCAGTTGTCCACACGTCTGTCGGCATTTCTGGAGATGTTATGATATACTCGCTCGGGGTTGATGCAGGATCAAGGTACACGAAGTTTGCTCTGATGAGTGGAGACAAAATTCTTGATCTGCGTATGGCTCCTTCAGGCTGGAACACGAAGGAACTCGCTCAGGAAATCGCAGACGAGCTGTGTCAAAAGCATGGGATCTCCCGATCTGATCTCAGAATCACGGCGACCGGTTACGGCCGCGTCGCGGTTGAGGCGGACTCGGCGGTGACGGAGATCACCTGCCATGCGCTTGGCGTGCATTATCTGAATCCTGATGTTCGGACGGTGATCGATATCGGGGGTCAGGACAGTAAGGTGATCGTCTGCGATGCGGATGGGTCGGTTGTGGATTTTATTATGAATGACAAGTGTGCTGCCGGCACCGGAAAATTTCTTGAGATGATGCTTGAGACGCTTGGGGCAACGTTTGCGACGCTGGATGATGTGGTGAGGGATGCTGTTCCTATCAGAATCACGAGCACGTGTGCGGTGTTTGCCGAGTCCGAGGTGATCGGACTTCGTGCGAAGGGTGCTGACCGTGCGGAAATTCTTGCAGGCGTCGTTGCCGCGACTGCTGATAAGGCGGCTGGTCTTTCTGCCCGCGTGAGGGTTGCGGATACGGTTTGTTTCTCAGGCGGTCTTGCGTCAAGCGAGGCGGTTCGTGCGGCTCTTGCTGAGCGGCTGGGTCGTGAGGTAGTGACGGCGCCAGAAGCGCAGTACGCGGGAGCGATAGGGGCTGCGGTGAAAGGCGGGATGGGATAATTTTCTGGGTTACACTGGTGTTGCCCATTAAATTCCTGCCTCCTGCCTCCCACGGAAAAACGGAGCACGCGGAAATATACACGGAAAAAACAACACGGAGCAGACGAGAACATCACGGAAGTATAACGTTGAATGTGAGTTCCGTGCTGTTCACGTCTGCTCCGTGTTGTTTTTTTTCCGTGCGTTCCGTTTTTCCGTGGGCGGAGCTACGATGAACGTTAGTTGTCAATAAACGAATTTACGAACAAAACCGATTACACTCCATCCTCATATCTGCCTGAGTGCAGACCCCGCATATCCCGCAACCGCCTCGGAACGCGTGGTAAGAATGATATTCGTCCGCCTGCCGGCATCCGCTGCGAGCCGCATCAGAGCAGAGATATGATCCTCGTCAAGTGCGGTCTCAATATCATCGATCACAATCACCTCAGGCAGATCTTCAGAGACAAAAAGCACCGCATAACAAAGAAGCCTCAGTGTTCCTTCTGAGAGATACTGCACCGGAATTAACATTGGTCTCTTCTGTGACTCCCAGCGCAGAGATTTTTCCGCTCCCTCTTTGATCACGACAAATCTGATGAACTCAGGCTCGACTTCTGAAAGTGCCTGCCGGATTTTTTCAAATGCATCCGGATAATTTTCCGCGAGATAAATCAGGCATGCCTCAAGATTTTTTCCGGTCGGATAGAGCACTCTGCCGGTATCATTTATCTCATGGCTCCTGATCGCCGAGGGAAGCAGAGACCCGATCCACCAGCGGTTCATCTCACGCATGAGCGGATACACCTCGCTCTCCTTTCCATCCATGGGGACCCCGAAGATGCTTTCCCGCTCACAGGTCTTCACCTCGGTCGTCTCAAACTGAGTGGGGTCTTTGTGATCTGCGACAATCAATTTTTCGCGTCTGAGTATGAGCCGTGAAGCATCCTTTGGATCAAGGGCGAGCGCAGCCGTGTAGGACTCTCTGCCCCGCTTCACAGACAACGTAATCTCTTTTGTCTCTTCAGGGCCGAAGTGAAAAAGTGCTCCGGTGTTCGAAAAAACTTCTGTCCAGTCAGCAAGAGACCTTCCGGCAACTGCTGCAAGTAGACGAAACGCTGTCACAATCGATGACTTTCCGGTTCCGTTTTTTCCGAAAAATACCGTCAGACCGTCTGCTTCCACGCAGTATTTTTCAAAATGCCGCAGTCCGTGTATCTCAATTTTTTCGAGCATGGTGATGAAATGGTATGCGAGGAATGGGATTCGAACCCATGAACTCCTTGAGACAGGGTCCTAAGCCCTGCGCCGTTAACCTGGCTTGGCAACCCTCGCGCTGCAAATATGCTCTTAATTATGTGGAACGGATGTAAGATGAACTTTCTGTAAAAGCAGGCGTTATTGTTTCCTTTCCTGCAACTGAGATGGGGAGTGGGGTAGGGCGTTGATCATAATTTTTGGGATTTTAACTGCGGTCTCACTTGGAGTAACCACTGAATGCACGGAAATATCACGGAGCTTCACTGAATGCACGCAGGCGTTCTCCGTGTATTTTTACTTTCCGTGAAACTCCGTGTGCTCTGTGCATTCCGTGGTTACTCCAAGCGAGACCACAGTACCATCAAAAAAAAGCATTAGTAGTTTGCCAGATACCGCTTGATTTCCCAGTCGGTGATGGCGCGGGAGAACTCTCCCCACTCAAGTTCGCCCAGCCGGTTAATCTGAGCAACCACATGCTCGCCCAGCACGTCGCAGAGAAGTTTGTCCTCCATAAGGGCATTGTTTGCCACCTGAAGGTTCCAGGGAAGACAGCGGATGCCGGCTTCGCTGCGTTCAGCTGCGGTCATGCGGAAAATGTTTTTGTCGATACTTTCCGGCGGTTCAATTTTATTGATGACCCCATCCATTCCTGCCGCAAGCATCACGGCGAACGTGAGATATGGGTTGCAGGTCGGATCAGGGCTGCGGAGTTCGGCACGGGTACTTCGTCCACGTGAAGAAGGGACGCGAATCAGTGTGGACCGGTTCATCGCCGACCATCCGACATAGACCGGTGCTTCGTATCCCGGGATCAGCCGTTTGTAGGAGTTGATCGTCGGGTTTGCAACTCTCGTGATGCCGTCGATGTGTTTGAGCAGGCCTGCGATGAAGTGGCGGGCGGTATCGGAGAGCTGATGGTCGCCGTTCGGATCAAAGAATGCGTTCTCGCCGTCCTTCATCAACGAACAGTTGACATGCATGCCGGAGCCGTTGATTCCGTAAATCGGTTTCGGCATAAACGTTGCATGCAGATTGCGTTTCAAGGCAAGCGTCTTTGCCACAAACTTGAATGTCACCACTTTGTCTGCCATGCCGAGCGCATCGCCATAGGTGAAGTCGATCTCATGCTGGCTTGGCGCCACTTCGTGATGCGATGCCTCAATGTTGAAACCCATCTCCGAAAGCGAGATCACCAGATCGCGGCGGACATCTTCGGCCGGGTTTGCGGGAGTCTGATCAAAGTAGCCGTTGTGATCCTGTAAATTCACCGAGGCATGACCGTCCACCATGCGGAAGAGGAAGAACTCCATCTCTGGGCCTACGTTGAAAGTGTAGCCAAGCTTTGCAGCTTTTTCTATCTGTGTCCGCAGAATGCGGCGGGGGTCACCTGGAAATGGTTCGCCGTGCGTTGTGTAGACATCGCAGATAAACCGGGCTGAGCGGAACTGATCGTCAGACCATGGGATTATCTGATAGGTGGACGGGTCCGGACGCAGCAGCATATCGGACTCCTCCAGCCGCGCAAACCCCTGAATAGATGACCCGTCAAAACTGATGCCATCGGTCAGTGCCTTCTTCATCTGTTTCGTCGGAATCGCAACGTTTTTCGGCTTGCCTTCCAGATCCGAGAACTGGAGGAGAACCGACCGTACATTATCACCCTCAAGCTTGGAGAGTATTGCGTCGATTTCGTCAGAAACCATGTGTACATGTGGGTGGTGAAACGATATTAATCTTCGATTCATGGGGAGTTTGCTCACTTGTAATGTCACGAAAAAATTCTGTTGATTTTTGAAAAAAAACGCGAATGGCGCGAATCGCATGCCTGCGGCCTGCTCACCGCTTCGCAGAATAAAAAAATCGCCAATGGCGATTTTTAAGAACTTATGAAAATTACATATTTTTGGATCGTTTTTTTTTCGTTTGGAAAAGTATAGAGATTTTTTCATTCGTGTTTCAGATGTTCATTTTGCGTACCATGACGAACATTTAATAGTTCTAAAGTCTATGATTCAATCAGGCAGAGATACCCCATCTCAATGGTATCTGCCGGGGAGTGATAGCATAACTTCGGTCAAAACCACTACAGCCACCCAAAAATCTCCACATGCGTTGTGAATTAAACCATCCTCATGCACCAAGGCGATCGATTTGGTCTGCCAGACAGATACAATACGAGGGAGGGAACATCCCTCTAATTTTTTTTAAAAAAACATATCCAGCGTCGTCTTCTTCGCCTTCGTTGGATCGAACTCGTCCCAGTCCCATCCGAGAGCATCGAAGATCCGTGTTAACGGAGCACGAATCGTTTTCTCCAGCATCGTCTCCCAGTCGATCTCAAACGCGTCGTCAGGAATCTGATCAGGATACTCAAAGCAGAGCACATCAGTGTTTGGATACTTCTCAGGATCGTTCGAGCGTTTGATGTAGAGCCTCTTGGGCTTGCTGCCGCGTTTGAAGTCAGTCCCAAGATACTTATTCGAGTACTGTGCTCCCCGGCCGTGAGCATCAAGCACCGCATAATCGCCAAGGGCCTTGTTGATGCCGCTTGGAATCCCGGCTTTTTCCAGAGGACACCTCCCTGCCCGATACATCCGCAGAACCTCAGGCAGATACTCCTTCACCTCCTCCTTGCCGTTGCCTTTCAGGATCATCTCCAAAACCCGCTCCTGCACCTCGCGAGTGATAGGCGCTGAATCGGACCGTTTCATCTCAAAGCCGGTAATGTCAATCTTATTGACCTCCTGCCCCTCCTTCCAGATCAAGTGGCCGGCGTACCGCTTTTTTGCCCCGCCCTGAAAAAATCTCCGGTAAATTTTCTCGAACTTGATTGAGAAAAAGTTCTGTTCCGCACCAAGCGTATCGCGGGCAAAGTCGGTGTAGCTCGCATTCAGCTCCTTCTCCAGACTCTCTGCAATCGCCATGGTTTCTTCCAGGGAAATATTTGGCAGCTGCACGAAACAGGAGTCGGTATCTCCGTAGATGACCTCGTATCCACGCGCTGTGATGATGCCTTTCGTGTGCTGAATGATTGCCCGCCCGACCGAGGTGACAGCCGACCCGATGTCACGGTCGTAAAGCCGGAACCTTGAGAATCCCGACACCCCGTAGTAGGTGTTCATGATGACCTTCAGCACACTCTGCTGCATATCATAGAGCTTGTACTCGGGCGAATCGTAGGGGAACGTGTTCCTGAGTTTTTTCCGGTCATCACGTTCGGTCATCAGCTCGCTGATGATGCTGCGGGTCAGACCGTCAGGACTTTTTTTGAACCTGATGCCGTTCGGCGCATGAATTTCGCCGTCCGGCGACTTTGTCTCAGGCGACGCGTTTAACGTCATCATCGCCATTGGATAGAGAGACTTCAGATCCAGCACGATCACATTCTCCTTCACTCCTTTGCTTGGCGCAAAAACGGTCGCGCCTTCAAACTCTTCGCCGGTTGAGTTCCCTTTTGAGGGAAGCACGAATTTTCCGTGAGCTTTTCTGAGAATGTAGATGTCAATTACGTTTGAGGAGTTCAGCGCTTTGTCGAGTGGACACCCGACGTATCGCGAGACCTCCTGATAAAACTCGATGATGTCGTTTTTTCGGTTGATGCCTACGCACAACTCCACATCCTTGAAGTTGTACTCCACCATTTTGAGGGGATCATTGTTCCAGAGATCGCCCAGCGTTCCGGCATACCTGACCTTTCGTTCGCCGAGTTCATCCTCGGCGATCGCGTCAAGCCGGTAGGACTCCTTCTGACTGCTCTGCATCTTTTTGTAGGCGGTCAGAAGATCAAAGATGACGCGGCCGCGCATGGCGTCGCGTTCGGTTGCGCCCGGCAGACGGGCGAAGGCATCGGTTTTGAATCCGAGAACTTCGGCACGCCGGAGAATATACATCGCATCAAAGTCGGCAAAGTTCCAGCCTGAGAGGATGTCAGGATCTTTTTCGCTGATGTAGGTGATGAATGCGGTGAAGAGTTCCTTTTCGGTGTTGTAGACGCAGATTGTGTGGCTGTCACGGACAAAGCAGCCGTTCGCGAGTCCCGGCTGCTGATAGTAGTCGACACGCGTTTTCCCCTGAAGCACGAAGCTGGTGTAGTGATCGTCGTAGGAGTCGTGGCAGGTGAGGCAGATGATCGGGTCGCGTTCGGGTTCGGGAAATCCGTTGCGGTCGTCGCACTCGATATCGCACATGCAGACGCGGGGATGCGACTGCACGACTGCGGGCATGACGTCGCGGTAGCTGCAAATTTCTGCGGGAGCGGTTACTCCGCCGGTGAGGCCTGCGTCGATTAAAAAACGGGTGGCAAACGGAATGTCTGCCTCGTAGTGGTGGTAGCGGTCGCGGACCGTTCTGACGTCGGTCGGTTTCTGGGTATAGATGCGGCGAAGCGGTTCACCTTTGATGGAGACGGCTTTGTCGCTGGTTACTTCAATATTGTCCGGGTGGGGAGCGTCAGCCTCTTTTTCCCAGGCCCAGAAGTACGGGCGGAAGTCTGTTATCTGCAGATGTTTTGCTGTTCCGTCTGTTGTTCTACCGAAGATATGAACGACCGGCCCTCCGGGTGCGTTGGTGTACTCGGCCTGATTGATGGCTATGGTTATCTGGGAGTTTTCTTCCCCGGCCATCAGACTCTCCGGCAGATGTCACGCAGGAATTCTGCTGCATCCTGAAGTTTTTTCTCTTCCCATGCATCGAGTTCCCATGAGTCGTCGACTTTTGCACCATTTTTACCGAGAGTTGCCGGAAGTCCGAGGGCGCAGCCGTCAATGCCGTAAGCGCCGTCAGCAGGAATTGAGCAGGTGATGAGCCGGCACGAGTCGGTTGTAACGTCCTTTATCATGCTGCAGATATGGTAGGCAGGGCCGAATACGGTGCCGGATTTTCCTTTGATGACCGGCATGGAGGAGGCACAAATGTCCTCAAGAATTTGTTCTCGGACTGACTCCGGGACTTCGACGTCGAGCCGCGAAAAGATCGGGACCTGATGATCGCCATGTTCTCCAAGAACGCGTGCGTCGCCTGTAATCCCGCAGGATGCGAGCGCGACGGCAAATCTCCGGCTGTCTAAAAGGCCGCCAAATCCCATGACCTGTTCCTGTGAGAGGCCGGTGTGTTTTGCAAAGTACCAAGTGAATGCATCCATCGGGTTGGTGATGACGATTAAGTGACCGCCGAATCCGCCGAGCATCTCGGTTGCTTCGCGGGCGACCGGTAAGTTTGCTTCAAAGAGGTCGGCGCGCGTTTTGATGTCCGGGGTTCGTGCGGCTCCGGCAGAGAATACACAAAAGTCTGCGTCGCGGAGGCGTTTTGTGTCGGTGGAGACGGTGATGTCCATTGCGTGCATCAGGTCAAGTTTTTGGGCGGTGAGCATGGGCTCGTACATGTCGTGCAGGATTATTTCGTCGGCGAGACCGAGAGAGGCTGCAAGGAATGCAACTTCTCCGCCGATCCGTCCGGCACCAAGGCATGCCAGTATTGTCATATCCTGTAGTATTGATCTGAACAGGATATCAGTATTGGGAAACCTGTCTGTAATATTTTGGATGTCGCTTTGTCGCTTCGTTTCGTAGCTCCGTCCACGGAAAATCGGAAAACACGGAGCTTCACGGAAAAACAACACGGAGCAGACGTGAACAACACGGAATTTTAAATAGGAGTTACGCGGTGTAAAATAGCATAAGAAAAAAGGGTTTCTCTGCCCTTGGTTTTATTTGGGGCAACCACGTATCGCATGCCTTTGGCCTGCTCACCGCTTCGCGGGAACACACTGAACACACGGAATTCCACGGAAAAAAACACAGAATACCGCTTCGCTTACGGAAAACACGGAACGCATGCTTTCGGCCTGCTTACCGCTTCGCGGGAAAGCCTAAGGAAGTTGGAATTTCACATCGGAGACATCTACACATACCCGTACTCTTAGTCTTTCCGTGTTTTCCGTAAGCGAAGCGGTATTCTGTGTTTTTTCCGTGGAATTCCGTGTGTTCAGTGGTACACGGAATGTCAGAAAGGCGTCTCAAAAAAATCGGTAGCAACTGCCGCCATTTAACGATATCTCCGGTTGAGGGAGTAATTACAGAAGACAAGAAAATGTCAAAGTGCTTTGACATTTGTGTGAAA
>NZ_JAWDKB010000009.1 GCF_032714495.1 Methanorbis rubei
CTACTACTACTACTACTACTACTACTACTACTACTACTACTACTACTACTACTACTACTACTACTACTACTACTACTACTACTACTACTACTACTACTACTACTACTACTACTATGTACTGTACTTCGAAGTACAGTACAGTGTACTGAAAAGAGGATTTTATTTTTTTTAGAGGAGGAGAGGAGAACTCAACGATGCTTTCTGCCAAAGAGTACTGCGGTGATGCCGAATCCTCCAAGGATTCCAATAATCGGGACAGGAGATTTGGTCGGGATGGGAGCCACGTCATAGTTGCAGGTGGTGGTTCCATTTTCGTACCAGTAGATGCAGGTCGGGTCCTCCATGTTGCTGGTAAACTGTATGGTGACGAATCTGACGGGAATGATTTTTTCAAATCCGTTCAGCTTTGCGGTCTGCTGAATGAAGTTCCAGAGATTTATCAGGTCTGATCGCGATGCCCGATCTTCGATAGCGATTTCGATGTACTCATGCGTGTCAACGCTGGTGAGCCAGCCATATGCACTGAAGGTGGTGTTCATGCTGCTGAAGAGTTCGGCGGCGGTGATGTCGCGGACGATGATACTGCCATCTGGCGTGGTGTAAGGGAAGTCTTTGAGAGTGAGGGGAGTCTGGTTTTTCCGATGGGAGATTGCGTCGAACACGATGTCTGCGGCGGGCGATCCAAAGAAGGCTTCGGCGGTTTTTTTGTCAGGTGCGGTTGCGTCGATTTCTTCGCTGACTGAGATGACGCCGGACGCGGGAAGGGTGAGAGTGGCATTCGGGATGTCGAGATATTTTTCTTCAGGCACGTAGGGATTGGCGATGAACTGGATGTTGGCAAATATGGCGGGAATGGTTTTGGTAAATCCGTTCAGCTTTGCGGTCTCCTGAATGAAGTTCCAGGCGTTTTTCAGATCTGCTCGTGATGCAGGATCACCGACTGAGATTTCGATGTACTCGTGGGTCTCATAGGATCCACCCCAGCCATATCCGGTAAACGTGGTGTTCATTCTGCTGAACAGATCAGAAACCGTGATGTCCTGAATGATAACTCTGTCGTCCGCGGTATGATAGGAGAAATTTTTCAGGGTGAGGGAGAGGATTTCGTTTGGTACTGCCTCAGGAGTGTTTTTCTGAATCAGGGCGTTGAGGATCATAGTACCTTTTTCAGAACTCATGAAAGCCTCAGCAGTTTTTTTGTCAGGTGTGGTTGCGTCGATTTCGTCGCTTGCGAAGATGAAGCCATATGCCGGAGGAGTGAACTGATCATTTTCTGCGGCAGAGTCGCTGAGGGCTGTGCAGGGTGAGATGAGAAGAAGGAGGATGAGAGGCAGGAGAAGATATTTTGTTATCATGATGGTTCCTTAACCAAAGTGTTCGTGAGGGAACATTTCGTTTGATGGCATGATAGTTTCACGTGAAGGATATATAATAAGTGTGGCCAAACACTCGTTTTATTGGTTAGAGAGCAATAGAGTGAAAAAAATGCGATGCATCAGTTTGTATTCAGAAAAAAAAATGTGATTCGTTAACGGTGCATGAATGCTACTGTTGTATCATTCATTTTTTTGGAATTCAAAAATATGATGACATCTGACACAAAAACGGTCAGGTCACAAGAAGCATCATTTTGTAATAGCGATCTTGGAAGAGGATATATCCTTCCTTACTTAATCCATATTGACCAAGTCCACCTGCCTCTCCAGAGCTCACGACAGAATCTCCATTTTTCATCAGAACAAACGGATTATCTGAGATGGGAAGCCTTGAACCAGGATTTTCCAACAATGTCTTCAAATGCGAATACTGTTGATAGTCCTGTTCTGTTGGAACGAGAATGGCTGCTGTTGCCGGAGGGGGAGAAGACAGTGTATAATCAGATGGTTCAGCTGATATCCATCCGTCCGGAGAGGAGAACAGATAGAGACCGCAGGCACCGATGCAGATCAGGGCGATGATGATGTAGGCTGCGACAAATTTCATGTATCCGGATTTTTTCATGAGTCTACTCCTTGTTGGCAGGGTCTGTTTTTGTAATGAATCGAGGTGTCCGTGAGGAACATTTTGTCTGATTATCTGATTGTTTCACGTGAGGGATATATAATAAATGTGGCCAAACACTCGTTTTGAAAAATAAATTCTGGTTAAATTACAGATCTGTCAACATGGTAGAGTGTACCGTTCCAGGAAACATAGGCTTTGCGGGAGTTTCCGGCATACCAGTAGGGGTCAAGCTGCCACTCTTCGGACGGGAGGACTTTGACGCTGTAGCCGGGAGTGTCGAGGAGGTATGCCCGAAGAACTGTGGATTTTTCCGCGTCTTCACGGGTAATGTTGATTACAGGCAAATTTGGGTCAGGATCAGACACCTGATCAAGGCTGAAGGAGATGTACTGATAATCATGGTTTAATGAATGCTGGTATCCGGCAATGTCATAACGTTCCAGAAATTCAATGAAGCTCATGTTGAGAGTGAGGTTGCGGTATTTGCTGTATCCGTAAGGATAGGCATAGACGAGATAGTCAAAGTAGGTGACGTTGTCTGTTTGGTTCATGAATTGTTTATAATCCATGTATTCTGGATCCTGCATTATTTCCAGAATTTCGATCTCGGTGAAGTGAGCTGCCTGTGCCCCAGCTTCACGAACGGGGTCGCGTTCGACTGCGGAGAGGTTGAATGTAGTTTCGTTTTCGGTGATGGTTTCGGCAGGCGGCAGGATGCAGCCAGCAGTAAACGCGGCGAGGACTGCGAGGAGGAGAAGTGGGAGCAGGAATTTCATTTGTGTACGTCCTTGACTTCGTTGAAAGTTTGTTGCGGGAATATATAATGAGTGTGGCCAAATACTCGTTTTGAAAAAATATTGTTGTCTCAAACGCCTATGTGATGGATCGGATCTGTTTATAGAGTGTCCCGTTCCATTCGAGGTAGGCGTGACGATAAGAATCCAGCTGATACTCTTCTTCGGGGAGGACTTTAATCGGATGTCCAGGGGCTTTCACAAAGTAAGAGGACAGGATAGGAGTTTCGTTGATCATCTCTTCGGTTACGGTGATAATGGTTTTGTTCATATCCCGGTACTCTTCATGAACAACAATAAGGCGGTAGGGTTTATACTTCGAATTATGGTTGAGTGAGTACGGGTAGTAGGTGTCGTAGCGTTCAAGGAAGTAGAGGAAACTCATGTCGGGCGAGATGTTTCGATAATACTGGTATGTTTGCGGATAGATGTGGACAAGGTAGTCAAAGTAGGTTGCATTCTCTGTCTGGTTCATGAACGTTCTGTATTCCTGATACTCAGGCATACTACGTTCCAGTTCATCTGCTCCTGAAGGAAAGTGCACTTCCTCTGCCGCAGATTCACGGACCGGATCGCGTTCGACTGCGGAAAGGTTGAATGTTGTTTCGTTTTCGGTGATGGTTTCGGCAGGCGGCAGGATGCAGCCAGCAGTGAACACAGCGAGGATTGCGAGGAGGAGGATAAGGGGAAGGAGAGGTTTCATTTGTGTACGTCCTTGACTTCGTTGAAAGTTTGTTGCAAGAAATATATAATAAGTGTGGCCAAACACTCGTTTTGAAAAATAAATTCTGGTTAGATTAGAGATCTGTCAACATGATAGAGTGTGCCGTTCCAGGAGACATAGGCTTTGCGGGAGTTTCCGGCATACCAGTAGGGATCAAGCTGCCACTCTTCGGACGGGAGAACTTTGACGCTGTAGCCGGGAATGTCGAGGAGGTATGCCCGAAGCACTGTGGATTTTTCCGCGTCTTCACGGGTAATGTTGATTACAGGCAAATTTGGGTCAGGATCAGACACCTGATCAAGGCTGAAGGAGATGTACTGATAATCATGGTTTAATGAATGCTGGTATCCGGCAATGTCATAACGTTCCAGAAATTCAATGAAGCTCATGTTGAGAGTGAGGTTGCGGTATTTGCTGTATCCGTAAGGATAGGCATAGACGAGATAGTCAAAGTAGGTGACGTTGTCTGTTTGGTTCATGAATTGTTTATAATCCATGTATTCTGGATCCTGCATTATTTCCAGAATTTCGATCTCGGTGAAGTGAGCTGCCTGTGCAGCAGCTTCACGAACGGGGTCGCGTTCGATTGCGGAGAGGTTGAATGCAGTTTCTTTTTCGGCGATGGTTTCGGCAGGCGGCAGGAGGCAGCCAGCGGTAAACGCGGCGAAGACAGCGAAGAAGAGGAGAAACGGGAGCAGGAATTTCATTAGTGTACGTCCTTGGGTTGAGTGAGAGTTTGTCACGAGTAATGAATCCCTTTCGGTAAGATGAATCACGCTGAGATCATCAGCCGGAATAGTGTCTGTTTTGGCAAAATGAATGTATCCTAATGTATCCGCAGGAATAGTGCAGTAGACCGCAATGATTGCAGTTACAAGAGTCAGGACTACGATGAGATGTTTTTCCGATTTTTTAATGTAAGGATCAGCTAAGTTGTGAGGGTCAGAGATTAAGGCTGACCTTCGATAACCTGATAATACACCCCATCATATTCCACATACCTCCATTCCCCATTCCCCATTACCGTAAAATATTTTTCAAGGATAGCATCAGCTTCATTAGGTGATACTGCTGGCATTGAACCAACTAATAACGGAAATCTAGCGATGGCAACACCCGGAATTGGTGAATCATATTTCTCGACAAAAATACGTTTGAGAACTGGATGAGTGGTAAAATCCGTTTCCGTTATATGAATAACAGTCACATTGGTGGAAAGAATATCAATCTGCAAATCTACCGGTAAAAAATAGATATGTCCCTCTGTCTGGGACAGATTATGATATGCCATCAAAAATGTACATGCGACAATAATGACGATCAGAACCATAATCAATAATTTCTTAGTATTAGCACAAACCATAGTAATCAACGTTCACAGTACCGAATTGCGATATCGACTAACATTATGCTTAGCCAACCTAATATATTTTGCATTATCATGGAATGCATCTCCGTGATAAGAAGGATTGGAGGATGAAAATTCACATAAATGATTGCTACCCCTGAATCCCTCTGTCATAACAGAGTATTTAGTACTATATCCCCAGAATGAACCATCCTGAACATCCCATGAGTAGGCATAGTCGTGGCTTGCACGAAGCATATGTCCTAATTCATGTATGATAATGCAATGACGTGATGGTGCTGAGCCATCATATGGTGAAAACCATCCCCATGATCTAGCTTTCATTTGGGCCCAAGCATGTCGAGTCATTGCGTAACCGAGATAATCATCTTGGGCGACATCATATCCACCCAAATAGAGACATATGTCAACATTTCTCGCACTAAGTGCATTATTAAGATAGACAGAGGATACTGAGCCCCATGGTTGTGTTTTCACACTTGGATGATTTGAAATATCAGACATTTTTGAGTCATCATAATCAATAACACTCAATACTACCTTAATATCAGGTCTCTGAAAATAGTAGTTTGCCTGAGCCATATATTGTTGTGCAGATACTTTCCAGTTTGGGACCATCGAATAAAATTCAGTGTCAGTTACTACAAGGACATTAATATATGCCCAATCATACTCTCCCAAGTCATTAGATAAAGATGAAATGACATCATCATTGTGAAAATTCAAACCAATTCCATCAATAGTAGAATCCACTCCACAAAATGAGACGTCACTAGTTTCATTATAAACTACATCTTTCTGAGAATATATTACGTGCAATAACTGAGTTGTTCGCAATGAATGATCTCTGTCCTGTACGGGATAAATTTCAATATAATCATCAGGGAGTTGAATCGAACCATAGAAAATATTGTCATCTCCCACAGTGATGATGACCACAGAATTGTCAATTCCTGGAATACTACCTTGGTATGAATCAATTCCGTCATTGAGTGGATCAAAATTCATTTTTTCCAGAAAGATCGTGTAATCGATACCATACAGAGTAATTGGAATACTGATACTATTTGATCTCACGGGAATTACATCGTCGAATGTAACCAATGTATAACTCGCTTCATCGGCATTGGATGATTGTGACGAGATATCATCAGACATTGATGATACCAATAATCCTTCCGGAATATCCAGAGGCCCATAATCCACACTACGAAACATACTGACACCATCGTTTGGAAAAACCACAGTGGTTTTTCCAGGAATACTAAATAACGGAGTGTCTGTTGCACTTACTGGTACCGCAATTACTGCCACAAGCAGCAGCAGTACAAGCAATACCAATTTTGTTGAAAAAATCTTTTTCAAACTCATTTTTCATTCACATTACCTGTAAACCAACACACACCACACGATTTTCTGAGTGGTATCTGATTTACAAGCGAGCATATCCTCAATACCCCTATATCAAAAGATTGGCCAAGAACTCTCTTTATGAAATATTACAAAAAATGTAACAATGAAAAATCGCGGTGAAAATATATTAGTAGAGTTCTTGACCAATCTTTTCATATACCATGATAGAAAAATTATTTCTTATGAGGTCTTTTCATGCAGTTCTCTTTCTGTTGGTGATACTGGCAACATTCTGTATCGTTCCGGCATCAGCTCATGTTATCGCAGAACCAATCGTGGATATTGAGATACTTGAACCTGGGGATATTTCAGGCGTCACAAGAGCACTTCCGATTGAAGGATCGGTAACATAGGGACAAACAAAATATCATTCCTACTATGTCCCAACCGGGAAAAATACACTCGAAGTTACGTTAAACTGGAATCGGGCAACCGGAAACAATCTCAACTTAATAATCCAGCCGCCAAATCAAGCATCGATTGAATCCCGTGATTCAGACGATGGACAATTAAATGGAAACATCGGAGTCAGACTCACCCTTCCCGGGCAAATGACCGGAGCATATTGGAACTTCAACGTACAAGGTGCACAAGTAACGGGAACACAATCATATACTCTCACAATTAATGCGTACTAACGATGAAAATGGATGAACGGGCATTAGATGCGGTCATAGTGATAATCCTCATTCTGGCTCTTTTCATTCCGGCAGCAACACTTTTTTTCTTGGATGGAGGTGAGATAAAGGGATTTGAAACTCCCAACAAATCATCAGAACTCAAGCTAAATCAACCGGTTACTATCGACGGACTGACAATAGAAATTATTTCAGAGAAAATAGAACCGATCGATGACGGAACAGAAATAATCCAGATTGAATTCTGGCAATTGACGCCGCGTCAAATGATAATTCAGATAATCACATATCCAATGGCCTATATTCCGTTGTCGACAGGGAAATTATTATCTTATATTTACCTCGCATCAGGCCTCGCCTTCGTCATTCTTTACTACAAAATCTCCGGAAAAAAACGCAGTCCTGACTCACGCCGCGAACAGATTTATCAGTACATCGGTAAAAATCCCGGCAAATCATTACAACAGATTGCTGACGCGATGCAGCTTTCACGCAGCAGTCTCAAATATCATCTCAACAGACTTCAGGACAGTGACGAGATTCATCAGAAAATGCATGGCGAATATCCGCGTTACTTTCCAAGTCACAAAGGAATCTCTGACAAGGAAAAAGTTCTCTTCTCTCTCATCTCCGAAGAAAAGGATCATCTGTTCTTTCAGACACTTCTCACCCATCCCGGCATCACCAGAAAAAAACTTGCAGCAACTCTCGAAATCTCCGAGGCAACGGTGTCATGGCATCTGAGCAGACTTGAAAATTACGAACTTTTCACCACAGAAAAAATCGGCAGAGAAGTACAGTACACGCTCACGCCGGAAACTGTTGCAGCATATCATAAAATTGTGACAGAGGAGCTGACGGAACAGGATGCGGCGCAAACATGAGGGAGGGGCGGATGAAAAAAAATCTGAAAAATATTTTGTGAAATTTTTTTTGAAGAATATTTTTTCTGAGAATTTTTTTTTGATAGGAATTACGCGATATGGTTTCATGAGATGGTGAGGCTGCTGTATCGTATTATGAAAAAATGTTGATCGGGGTAGTGGCAATTGGGCATGATGAGAAAAAAGAACCGCAAATCCACGCAAATCTCGCTCGCTTCGCTCGCTCCGCAAATCGCGTTTGCTGTTTCGTCGCTCTCATCCCGCCGGATTCCGGCGGGCTCGTTGCTATCGCAAACGCGACGGCAAACGCTGGACGGCGCCAGTCGGGCGCCGTCATTGTTGAAGATGTGGATGCAAAATGAATTGAGGTTACCCAGTTACCCCAGACGGCGCGCGAATCGCGCCGTCCAGCGTTTGCAGCTGCGGTCGCGATAGCGACTCCGTTACTGCCGGTTCCGGCAGACGGAAAGCAGCGGTTCGCAAACGCGATTTGCGAAGTGAGCGAAGCGAGCGAGATTTGCGTGGATTTGCGGTTCTTTTTTTCACGAGGCCACACTCACCACTTACCCGATCAACATTTTTCATAATGCAAAACATTCGTCGCCGCGTAACTCTTATCTAAAAAATTTTTTCTGAGAATTTTTTTTCTGAGAATTATTTTCCTGAGAATTATTTTCCTGAAAATTATTTCCTGAAAATTATTTCCTGAAAATTATTTCCTGAAAATTATTTCCTGAAAATTATTTTACTCAGACCACCCACCCAGCAAAAAAGCCATCACCCATTCAAACCAACAGTATCTACATAATGCCGCTCTCCACACAAACCAAAGATCAGATCATCTCCCTCCTCGAAAATTATCAGACCGCCTACAACCAGCACGACCCAAAAGCCCTCGCAGAAACCCTCGCACAGGACATCATCATGTACGGCTGCCGGACTGAAGAGATAATTCAGGGCCGGGATGCATTCCTCGCAATGATGGAGAAAAACTTCGCCAGATACAAAACCGGAGGCATTCGTTTTGAAAATCCCGAAGTCAAAGGCGAAGGCGTCATCGCCTGGGTCTCTGCGGCCTGCGCTCTTCAGAGCATTACCGGCAGCGGAGCAGTCCACGAAACACCCTCGCGATTCACCGCAGTCCTCCGGGGAACCGGTCATGCATGGGAGATCGTGCAGATCCACATGTCGATAGGATTCCCTTACCGGGAATAACCAACCGTGATATGAAATCTGATATCTGTGAGGAGATCTGTCTAAAAATAGGTAACTTAGTACTTCCTTAAAAATCGCCATTGGCGATTTTTTATTCGCGCTATTCCGCGAAGCGGTGAGCATGCCTTCGGCATGCGATTCGCGTTTCGAAACGTACCGAAGATCAGCCTACCAGCTGACCTCCATCACCGCTTTTTCCTCCTCCTTCAAGGAAGTATCATTCTCCTTTGCCGCAAACGCATACTTCTCCATAGGATTGTACGAATCATACAAAGCACACTTATCCAGCACATCCACAAACTCCCGCAGATACAAACGCGGCACCACATCAACCCGTCCGCCGAACCGTCCCGTCACCCGCTCAATCATCGCACGAATAAACCGGATCGAAACACGGCTCTTATCAACCTCGGAGTACGCCTCGGAATAGATCTCAATAACCCGCGTTGAAACCTCCTCAAGCTTCTTCACATCAAACTTCGGCAGAACAATCTGCGTCTGCATCGGATTTGAGTACCCGTCATCTGCAATCATGCCGATACGATCATACAACGGCGGAAGAGATCTGATCCCTTTCGCACTATCAAACAAAGCCGGAGTTCCCGCAAACAGGAAAAAACAGTTCGGCAACTCATTCCGGTCGATCATATCAACAATCTGGCGGAGATTAATGTAGCCCTTCTCCCGCTGCGGGCGGGCGAAAGCCTGAGCAGTCTCCACCTCATCAAACGTCACAAGGAGCCCGGAGTATCCTGCCTGCACAATAACATGCACCAGACCATTCAAAAATGCCAGAGCATCACCCTCCGTAACCGTCCCCTTCAGACCAGCCTGCGACTTAAACGTGCGGCCAACAGTCTGCTCTCCCGCAATCCAGCCGACCGCAGACTGAGCCGTTGCAAAATCTCCCGTATTGTTCGCCTGATAATACGTCCGGAGAGCTGCCGCAAGACCGGAATTAATTCCGCTCACCCGCAGAAGCACCGACTCGATTTCTTTCGCAGTCTGAACCGCAAGAGCAGGATCATCCTCGCGAATGCCCGTACTAATAAGCCGGTCTTCGATTCCGTAAATCCAGGTATCGATGATGCCTTTGAGCGCATGATCCTCGGTCTGCGTTGTGAGACCTGAACAGATCTTCGCGTACACTGCCTGCAGTTTGTGAAGAGGCGTTTCCGGAGAAATCACCACATGACTCGTCACAAACTTTGACGCAAGACCAATCTCCTGCGCACGCGAGATCAAAAATGTTTTGCCTGACCCGTACTCGCCGCGGACAAACTTGCAGTCAGCATGACCCGTCCCGACAAACGCCAGCTGCGAAGAGATAACCTTCTCCTCGGTCGAAAGCCCGACCGCGAGCCGGCCAAGTCCTGACTCAGGCACCGTTCCGCGACGGAGAGCATTAATAATTCCAACGCTCTCGAGTCGGCGCTCATCACGCCCGAATCCGTTACTCTCCGGTATAGCCATAAATTTCCCCGCGATCTCCGACACCGCGTTTCTCAAGAATCTTCACGCCTTTTTCCGACGCCTTCGCCAGAATTCCATTCACAATACCGGTAACCCGCCGCGTCCCAAGCACGGACCGCAGATCCATCTCGGTAGCCTCGCGGTGCTCACGCAGGAACGCAACCACCTGCTGCTCACGCTCGTCAAGGTCCAGAAGATTTGCCGCAGGCTCAGGCTCGGAGACATCAGCCGCATCAACAAGCCAGGAGTTTTTCTCCAGAAGAACCGGCCGCTCGGCAAGCGCCCGGCCTTTCGCCTGAGAAAGCAGTTGCATGAAATCTTCGACCTTAATCACTGCAGGATAACAGGGCATCACATCAAGACCCAGGAGGCAGTGCCACTTGCACTCCTCGTAATCCTGCCGTTCAAGCGCATCGCCTGCCGCATAAAGGAGGCCGACCGCCAGCATCTCGCGGCCGTTCGAGGAAAGTTTTTCCAGAACCGAGGTCAGGCGGGTAAGCACCTGCTCCATCACTTTGGGGATCCGGTACATCGCCTCTTTGCCGTTCAGAACTTCGCCTGCGACCAGCTCCACATCAGCCGCACGGGTAACGTTCGTCAGAATGTAGCGGATGACCGTCTCGCACTCGCGGTCCTCACCGAGACGCTTGAGAAAACCTGCGTAGGAAATGCCGCCGTGAATGTAATCCGCACGATACGCACGATAGTACCAGTCCCGTGCCTGCGTGCAGGCACGGGCGTCCTCATACGCTGCGCCGATCTGCGTTAAGCAGACGGCGGTTGGGTAGGAGGAGAGAAGCACGCTGATAATTCCTGCGACCTCTTCCTTGCTCCGCACCGCATCAAGGAACACCTTGAATCGGTTGATGACCAGCTCCTGCATCGCAGGATCCGCAACCTCAGAATCTTTTCCGCATTGTTCTGCAATCAGCTGCCGGTAAATCGCGTTCGCTTCATCTGCATGACTGGTTCGTGCGGCAAGTTCTGCTTCAAGCAATCGGTAGACAGGATCAGATCTGTTCTTGACCAGAATTCCCAGTTCATAGCGTGCCGCATCATAGTGCCCGAGCAGTTTTTCCAGCAGCACAAACGAGAATCGAATCTGGGCAACGTCGTCGTCCTCGAGCTGCTCCTCTTCAAAGCTGTCAAGAGCAGACCGGTATGCACTCTCCGCAGCTTCCGGGTCAAGGGCGGCAAGAGCCTCAAGATCAAGACGGAGATACACAACTTCCCGCACGGTGTTCCAGCCGCGGAGGGCGACACTCATCGCTTTCTGATACTCTTTTGCGGCAAGCAGTGCTTCGACATACTCAGGCGAAAACTCGTCTTCGCCAAAGTTCTGCACATGAAGGGCCGCCGCTTCTCCGGGCTCGCCGACCTCGGTGAGCGTTTTCATCAGCAGTCTGATGTCGGCAGGATCAGATCCGAACCGGACGAGGGAACGAAGCGACGGAATTGCACCGCGAAGGTCGCTTCTCGCAAGAAGCAGACGGGCATAGCTTCGGAGAGCCGGACGGTTCTCTGGATCGAGAATCAGTGCGGTCGCATACTCGGAGACCGCATGTTCATCGCCCGTCTTTTCCATGACATCAGCGAGATAGCTGTGCAGGTAGGAGGATGCCGGCATTCCCTGAATGAGGTCGCAAAGTAGATATCCTGCGGTGTCGTACTGGCCGGTTTCTGTATAGCTGCGGGCGGCAAGAAGCAGAAGAGCAGGATCGCTCGTGCCGGAGACCAGGCTGATGACGTCGGCAAACTTTCCGGCGTTAAAGAGCTTCATCGCATCGTCGAGTGCGGATGTGGTGCGGGAGGGGTCGGGAGTCATGAGGGGTTATAGATTTGCAACTACTGCTTCTGCAAATGCTTTGGAGTCCTGCGGCATTCGTGCAGTGATGATTTTGCCGGAGATGACAACAGGTTCGTTGACAAGTACTGCTTTGTCGAGCGTCATTAAACGGCGGGAGGCAGGGGTGTCAAGGATGGTGGCATTCTTTCCGGCAAGAAGTCCGGCTTCGGCGATGATGGCAGGAGCAAGGCAGATTGCTGCGGTGACTTTTCCTTCGTTGCCGAATTTGTTGACGATATCGATCAGCTTTTCGCATCTCCAGAGATAGTCCTGACAGCCGATGCCGCCGACGACGACGATGCCGTCGTAGTCAGCAGTGTTTACGTCATCAAAGGACATGTCGGTCTCGACGATTTCGCCGTGCATGCCGTAGCAGGTTCCCTTTATGGTGGATGCTGTGATGCAGGCAATTCCTTTCTCCTCAAAGAGGGATTTCGGGACGGTATATTCCTGATCCAGAAACCGGTCCGGAGCTATTGCGAAAAGAATTTTCATGTGTATTTAATATGGTTTTCCCGAGAGATTAAGGGTTTGGTACTGTGAAAGTCTGAAACGCGAATCGCATGCCTTTGGCATGCTCGCCGCTTCGCGGAATAACGCGAATAACGCGAATGAAAAATCACCAATGGCGATTTTTCACAAAAGAAAAAAACACCCACATTTTTCTGAACGAATCTATCTAAAAATAAGTAATTATAGTTATTTATTAAAAATCGCCATTGGCGATTTTTCATTCGCGCTATTCTGCGAAGCAGTGAGCAGGCCATAGGCATGCGATTCGTGCTATTCGCGTTTCAAAAAAAAAAATTATTCTTTACGGGCCGGAGCGTTCAGCTCCTTCCAGCCGCTGGCAAACCGCTGAATTGCCGTGATGTGACCAAGCACACCAAAGATCAGCAGCAGCCAGCCGAGCGCCGGAAGCCCGAAGAGCAAGGGTTCTGGATACAAAACCTCAACCACGCCGAACACTAAGATCAGCACAAGCCGGTCAGCCCGTCCGAGAATGCCGCCATAGTTTCGTTTGAGGCCGACAGCCTGGGCCTGAGTTCCAAGATACGAAGACATCAGAACGCCGGTAAGCGCAAAAACCCCGATCGCCCAGGCAGGGATGAGACTTGCCCAGGTAACCGTTCCCCATGCAAAAATTCCGGTAATGATGAAAATATCTGCATACCGGTCGAACACATGATCCAGATAATCGCCCGCAGGACTTGCGATGCCGGTAAGCCTTGCAACAGCCCCGTCAATGGCGTCAAAGAACGCACTCACAAACACGAGAACCACGCCAAGAAGTGTCTCACCGATACCAAACGCAATGCCGGCAGCTGCTGCTGCAATCAGAGCAAGCACAGTACAGGCGTTTGGCGTCAGATGCAGAAACACCATCGCTTTTGCAAACGGCGTTATAATGAATGTAACCTTGGGGCGGAATGAATCAAGCGTCATGGCATCAGATACTCCGACCAGTCGATGGTTCCAAATGATGACGGAGTCTTTCCGTCCACAAACGAAACAATCAGATCAGTCACGGACTTTACCTCTTTATATGTTGTATCTATCTCATAAACTTGTTCTGATGCAAACATCTCAACAGTCTCTGAGAGGATAACATCAAGTGCCTCTGCCTCGCAGTTTTCGGCAATTTTTTCGGCGGTGTAACCGCGGGGAGCAAGGCGGTCACGCAGAATATCAGGCCTGCACCGCAGAACAATAATTTTGTCGCAGGAGAGAAAATGGGCGAGAGATCCTTCCAGATATCCTTCATGGTAGGGAAACTCATCAGCCCAAGCTTCAGCATCCACCTCATCAGCATCGCGGGAGGCGTCGCGCCCGATAACGTAAGGTGCGACGGTCGTCTTCAGATCCAGAACCGCGATGCCGCGGGACCGAAGCTCATCAGCAACCGCTGACTTTCCGGTGCCCGGCGTTCCGGTAATGCCAACCATCACAGCTGTTTCACCGCCGCAAGGAACCGCTCGTTCTCCCAGACGTCCCCGATACTCACACGAACAAACGTGTCTCCAAGACCAGGGAAACTGGCACAGGACCTGACCAGAACACCGCGCTTCGCGAATAACTCCATCGCATCGTTGCTGAGAAGAGGCACAGTGTCAAACAGAACAAAGTTCGCACCGCTCGGAATAACAGGATACGGAATTTCTTTGACAAAGACCGACCGCCATTTCCTGATATGGGCAATGAAGTTGTCGCGGTAGGATTCGTCCGCAAGCGCTGCAACAGCCGCGGCTTCTGAGACACGGTTCAGCGTGAAAGGAGTTGCCGCCGCATGATACGGGCCTTCAAGCCACTGCGGAACAAATCCGTACCCGACACGGAGACCCGCAAGCCCGTAGACTTTGGACAACGTTCTGCCGATGATCAGATTATCGTACTTCTTCAGCAGAGACAGATAATCTGCATCGCAGAACTCAACATACGCATTGTCAAGGAACAGAACGCCTGAGATGCTGTCAAGAATTTTTTCAATATCAGAAACCGGCGTGACCGTTCCGGTCGGATTGTTGGGAGTGCAGAGAAACGACAGCTTCGCATTCTTTGCTTCACTAATGAATGCGTCAACGTCCACCGAAAAATCAGGCAGGCGGGGGACGTTCACCACAACTGCGGACGCTGCCGCGGCGGCGATTCCGTACATCGAAAACGTCGGGGTTGAGACAACGACTTTGTCGCCAGGTGAGATGAGTGCACGAATAACGGTCTCAATCACGCCATCCATTCCAAGACCTGACGTCACCACAGGGCTGTCATAGATGTGGCGGTGGATGGCCTCAGTAAACGACTCAGCCTTCGGGTCAGGGTAGCGGTTTGCCGAAGCAAGTGCATCAGCTGCCGCTTTCAGTACCGCAGGTGACGGTGGGTACGGATTTTCATTGCTGCCGAGACGTGCTACTTCGAGAAATCCGGACATTTTTGCAATCTCATCAGGAGATTTTGCAAACACGTAGCCGGTCTTGGTGTACAGATCGCGGCAGAGGCTGGTTTCACACTGAGTCTGCTGCTTCATTGATGATTCCAACAGCCTGATCGATCTCGCGGTTCTCGATGATGAGCGGAGGGACAAGTCTGACATTCACGCCGCCCGCAACATTGATCAAGAGACCGTGTTCGCGGCAGTAGTCGGCAATCGCCGGAGCTTTTTCGCCTGCGGTAAACCCGACCATTAATCCTCGTGCTCGCGGGTTCAGACCGGCAAGTCCTGATCTGAACCGCTCGCCTTTTGCTGCAACGCGGGGAAGGGCTGACTTGATCACATCAAACGTGGCAAGACCTGCTGCGCAGGCGATAGGACCTCCCGCAAAGGTGCTGCCGTGTTCGCCTGCCGTGAACTCAAGGCCGTCTCTAGCGATGATGCCGCCCATCGGAATACCGGACGCAACACCTTTCGCAAAGCTGATGATGTCAGGTTTTACCGAAGAGTGCTGGAACGCGAACCATTTTCCGGTTCGTCCCATACCGGTCTGCACCTCATCGCAGACCATCAGAGCGCCCGCGTCATCACAGATGTCACGGATTCCGGGGATGAAATCCTCGGGCGGAATGATGACGCCGGTCTCTCCCTGAATCGGTTCAAAGATGACCGCGGCGGTTTTCTTGGTGACAACACTCTTCAGTGCCTCAAGATCGCCGTACGGACTGAACTTACAGGGAACACCGAGCGGCTCGAATGGTTCACGGATTGCCGGCTTGTGCGTGCAGGCGAGCGAGCCGACAGTCCGCCCGTGGAAGTCGTGCTCGAAGGAGACGAACTCGTGGCGGCCGGTGTGGCGGATCGCGAGTTTGATTGCTGCATCGTTTGCCTCAGCTCCGGAGTTGGAGAAGAAAACTTTGCCAAGTTCAGATGCCTTGGAAAGTTTTGCGGCAAGCTCGGCCTGCCCAGGAACATAGTAAAGGTTTGAGCAGTGGATAAGCATCTGCGCCTGTTTGCAGATGGCAGCAGTCACTGCCGGATGGCAGTGGCCGGTACTGCACACGGCAATACCTGCGACGAGGTCGAGATATTTGTTTCCGGTGCTGTCCCAGACATGACTGCCTTTGCCCCGGACGATTTCCATGTTCCGGCCAAACGCAGGCATGTAGTATTTTGCGTCGAGATCTTTGGTGGTTGGCATAATTTTTACCTTATTTATTCATATTCGATAGTTGCTGGAGGTTTGCTGGTGATATCATAAAGCACACGATTCACATGGCGAACCTCGTTGATGATTCTGTTTGAGATCTTCTCAAGAACCGGATACGGAATCTGTGCCCAGTCAGCAGTCATGAAGTCGGTGGTGGTGACCGCACGAAGGGCAATGGCGTAATCATACGTGCGCTCGTCACCCATAACGCCGACACTTCGCATGTTCGTGAGTGCGGCAAAGTACTGGTTGATCGATCTGCCAAGGCCTGCCGCCGCCACTTCCTCACGGAAGATTGCGTCGGCATCCCGAAGCAGATCAAGTTTTTCCTTGGTTATCTCACCGATCACACGAATCGCAAGTCCCGGACCCGGGAACGGCTGGCGCCATACAAGATTTTCCGGGATGCCAAGCTCGGTTCCTGCAGCACGAACCTCGTCCTTGAAGAGTATACGAAGCGGCTCGATGATCTGTTTGAAGTCCACGTTGTCAGGCAGACCGCCGACATTGTGATGGCTTTTGATCACCGCAGCGTTTCCGGGGCCCGACTCGATCACGTCAGGGTAGATTGTTCCCTGCACAAGATAATCGACCGAGCCAATCTTTTTTGCCTCTTCTTCAAAGACACGGATAAACTCTGCACCAATGATCTTTCGTTTCTGTTCAGGGTCAGACACGCCGGCAAGTTTTGTGAGGAACCGCTCTTCTGCGTTCACGCGGATGAGGTTGATGTCAAACTGTTTTTTGAAGATCGCTTCAACCTCGTCGCCCTCGTTTTTGCGCAGAAGTCCGTGATCAACAAAGATGCAGGTCAGTTGTTTGCCAACCGCCTTGTGCACAAGAACTGCGGCAACAGATGAGTCCACTCCGCCAGAAAGTGCGCAGAGAACCCGTCTGTCTCCGATGTTTTCCCGCAGATGGGCAACCATGTTGTCAACGAACGAGGACATCTTCCATGTTCCGCTGCAGTCGCAGACACGGTAGAGGAAGTTTCGAATCATGTCCATGCCCTGCGGCGTGTGAAGAACTTCAGGATGGAACTGAACCGCATAGATCTTTTTCTTGCTGTTTTCCATCGCAGCAAACGGACAGCCGTGAGTTGTTGCGGTCGCAACAAATCCTTTCGGCAGCTCGCTGATGTAGTCGCCGTGACTCATCCAGCAGGAGGTCTCGTTGATCATGCCGTCAAAGAGCACACTGTCATGCAGCTGTAATGGAGTTTTTCCGTACTCGCGGGTAAGAGCAGTTGCACCGGGAGAGACTTTGCCACCAAGAGTGAAGGCAATTATCTGTGCTCCGTAGCAGATGCCAAGAATCGGGATGCCGAGAGTAAAGATCTCAGGATCAATACGGGGAGCGTTCTCTGCATACACGCTTGCAGGCCCTCCGGTGAAGATGATTCCTTTGTAGTCTCCTGCTCTTATCTCAGAAAGCGGGACAGTGCAGGGCTTCACGTCGCAGTAAACATTTGCTTCACGAACGCGGCGGGCGATCAGCTGATTGTACTGGCCGCCAAAGTCGAGAACAAGGATGGATTCCATGGATTATACTTTCCTGTTATGGTTGTCAAGACAGCCCTGCACGAATCCGACAAACGGAGCTGACGGACGGGTCGGGCGGGATCTGAATTCCGGGTGGAACTGGGTTGCAACAAAGTACGGGTGGCCAGGAAGTTCGAGGGCTTCCATTCTGCGGCCGTTTCTTCCGCTGAACCTGAGTCCTTTGGACTCGATCTCATCGATGTACTCAGGGTTGACTTCGTATCTGTGGCGGTGACGTTCTACAATCTGCGTCGCACCGTACAGTTCGGCAAGTCTGGATCCTGCGGCAAGGTCGACCGGGCAGTCGCCGAGACGCATGGTTCCGCCGAGGTCATCGACTCCTTCCTGCTCGGGAAGGATGGCGATGACCGGAGTGCCGTCACCAATCTCTGAACTTGTTGCGTCTTTGTAGCCGACAACGTTTCGTGCATACTCAATCGTGCAGAGCTGGAAGCCGAGGCAGAGACCAAGAAGCGGTTTGCCGGTCTCGCGGGCATAGGTGATTGCGTTGATCATTCCTTCGATGCCGCGGTTGCCGAAGCCGCCCGGGATGAGGATGCCGTCAAGGTCAGCGAGGTCCTGGGTGGTGTACTGTTCAGCGTCAAGCCACTGGATAACGACCTCGGTCGAAAGTTTGCGGCCTGCGTGTTTGAGTGCTTCCTTGATTGAGATGTAGACATCTTCCACACCATATTTGGTGAGAATGCCGACCGTGATGCGGTTGGTGTACTCGCGGGAGACGAGGGAGTACCAGCTGTTGTCAGGAGTCCGCGGCGAGAGTTTAAGGAGCGGCAGAAGAACATCCGCCATTCCTTCCTTCTCAAGCTCCATGGGGACGAGGTAGGTGTCGGGAGCCGTTGTTGCGCTGATAACGGCTGACACATCAACGTCACAGAAGGAGGAGATCTTTCTTTTGGTTGCAAGAGAGACCGGCAGTGTGCTTCTTCCGACGATGAGGTCTGCTTCAAGACCGAGTTCACGAAGGGCTTTGACCGAGTGCTGGGTTGGTTTGGTTTTGAGGTCGCCCATGGTGTCTGCCGGAAGGAGGGTGACGTGGACCAAGACGAAGTCGCCGTTGCCGTACTCCCAGTGCATCTGGCGGACTGCTTCAAGGAAAGGCATGCTTTCGATGTCGCCGACCGTTCCCCCAACCTCGACAATACAGATCTCTGCATGGTTGCCGTCCTTGTCGATCCAGCTTTCTGCGGCAGTTTTGATTCTGTCTTTAATTTCGTCGGTGATGTGCGGAATAATCTGGACGGTTGCCCCAAGGTAGTCGCCGTGACGTTCTTTCTGAATGACTGAGGAGTAGATTTTTCCTGTGGTCAGGTTGTGGTCTTTGGTGAGTTCGATGTCAAGGAAACGCTCATAATTTCCAAGGTCCAGGTCAGCTTCGCCGCCGTCTTTTAAGACGAAGACTTCGCCGTGCTGGGCAGGATTCATGAGTCCTGCATCGATGTTGAGGTATGGATCGATTTTTACGGAGGTTACATGGTAGCCTCTGTTGATGAGTATTCGTCCGATAGACGCGGCAGTGATGCCTTTTCCAAGGCCGCTCATAACACCGCCAGTTACAACTACATATTTCACTCTTGAGTCCCCGCTTTTTGAAGTTGAATAATGCTTCTTATATTGGCAGGCTGAGGTATTGAAAGTGAGGGGTTCTGCAGCTTCGCATTTTGAAGAGACAGCCCTCGTAAAAAGATATGGGTGAAAAAAAATGTCAGAGAACGCGCTGCATGTACTCGGCAATTTTTTTCTGCAGTGCCGCATCATCAGAGCCAAACTCGAGAAGCGCGGTGCGCATCTCTTTTTTCATGAGCGAAATATCAGTTCCTGCAACCGACAAAGAGACAACGCTGCCCTCACCAAGATCGATCGAACAGGTGAGTGTCAGAGATGATTTCGCAGCCGCTGAAGCGGCTGCACCGGCAGCCTCGCCAATCAGTGAAAGAAATGGTCGCGGGTCAGAAAAAATTCCTGAGTCAAACACATGGTCTCCGGCAAAAATTTTGAGAGATGCAGCGTCAGCCTCAGGCGTCAGCGCAGCAGCAGCACGAATGATTTTTTCGGAAAATCTTTTGGAAAGAATGGTCTGCACAATCTCTTCAGGGTCAGACATTGCCCCGTTTGAGATGAGAAGGGCAACTTCATGATCCTGCGATGCTGACAGAGTCGGACCGGAGAGATTTATCGCATGGGCAAGAGAGGATAAATAGCCGCCTGACGGAAGATCCATCCACTCAATCTCGCCTACGGGAACAGGTTCAGGCCCGAGATGCCACATCACCGAGTCTGAGTAGCGGATTATCCGAATCCGAAGATCTTTGGGAAGGTTTGCGATGAACTTTTTTACTGACGCGTTCGCTGGAGCGACTCGGCCTCCCTCAAACTTGCCGGCGCAGTCAACAAGAAGCGTCAGAACACTGCTCATCCGGCAATCTCCAGAATGGTTGCCGCAAGCGTATCTATCTCGCTCTCGGTGTTGTAAAATGCGATGCTCGCACGAATGGTTCCCTCCGGGCACTCCAGATATCGCATCAGAGGTTCTGCGCAGTGCATGCCGGACCGCACCATGATGCCCGCCTCATCATCCAGATATGCAGCGGCCTCGTGAGGAGAGATGCCGGGAATCTTAAACGACACAACACCGATACGCTGCGTGGGGTCGGCTGGAACGTAGAGTTTGACGCCCGGAACTGCCGAAAGTTTTTCGATCAGACGGTTTGTAAGTTCGCGTTCGCGGGCTTCGATGTTTTTCATGCCGATATCTTTCAGAAACACCGCGGCAGCTCCAAGACCGATGCCGCCCGCAATGTTCGGCGTTCCTGCTTCATACCGATGGAATCCTTCGGCAAAGGTAAACGAATTCTCGCCTACCTGCTCAACCATACCGCCGCCGACAAACAGCGGTTCAAGGATGGGATTTTTCATCCAGAGAACGCCGGTTCCCGTAGGCCCGCACATCTTGTGGCCTGAGAAGGAGACAAAGTCTGCACCAAGTGCAGCTACATCGACTGGCATATGCGGAACAGACTGGGCCGCATCAACCGCAAGGAGTGCGCCGTGTTTTTTGCAGAGTTTGACAATCTCTGCGACCGGTGTGACCGTTCCGGTCACATTCGATGCATGCGTGACCGCAACGAGCCGGACCGAGTCATCCATCGACTCCAAGAGAGCATCCATGTCAAGCGTCAGATCAGATTTCAGTCCGACGACGCGAATCGTGACGCCGTACTTTTCCAGCGCACGCCAGGGCAGAAGATTTGAGTGATGCTCAAGAATGGTTGTGACCACGCAGTCGCCTGCCTTCCAGTCAAGACCGCGGGCGATCATTGTCACTGCTTCGGTGGTGTTTTTTACAAACACAGTCGTTCCTGCGGCACCATTGATGAAGTCAGCGACAATTTCATGCGCATGCCAGTACTTCTGGCTCGCAATTCTCGTCAGACGGTGAACGCCGCGACCAACATTTGCCCGATAGGTTCTCTCGAACTGATCCATCGCCAAAAGAACCGGCTCAGGAGCAAACGAGGTGGCCGCGTTGTCCAGATACATCAGATCGCCGAGGATAGGGAACTTTGACCGGACTGCTTCCCAGTCTGTCAGAGGCAAAGCCTCTGCCTCAGGCACTGCCGGCTCAACATCCACCACATCAACAGCTTTCCCTTCAGGCATCAGATGTGCGACCGAGGACGGCGTGCTTCGCTTCACCGGTTTTTCCGAGAGATCAAGGTTCGCCTCGCGGACAAGCTCCTTCATCTTCGGCGGAAGATCCTTCCATCTCCACAGTCCCCAGTTGACGAACTCAGGCGGAAGACCGCGGTCAGCAGCCCAGCGGTTCAGGAACTCATCCCACCGCTCTGCCATTGCCGGGTGCGTCTCATGCATGGTGGCAAGCTCTGACTCAAGCATTGCAGGGCAGAGATAACAGCCGATGCGCTCGTATCCGCGTTCATACAACGAATTGTACGGAACCTCACGAAGCCAGAGGTACAAAAACACATCCAGCGCACGCCATGATCTGATTGGCGAGAGATTGATCTGCATGGGATTGTTTGGATTCTGCGAGACCGCATCAAGCGATGCCCTGCTCCATGACTCATACCAGCGGTTGCCCTGCACCGTAACGCAGGGACCGGTCTCGGCAAGATGCACCTTGAGGGGATTAAGCTTCAGAAGTTTGCAGCACCAGCGGTGATCCTTGCCCGGCGGTCCGGCCTTCTCAACCGCCTGCCAGAAGTCGCCGGCTTTCTGGATCATGCGTACGTTCTGACTTTTGACGAACTCAACGGTTTCCGGAAACTCGAGGCCGGTGTCGATGAAGAACACGTCGGTTACTCCGGCCTTCTGTGCAATCTGCCAGACCGCTGTGCTGTCCTTGCCGCCGGAGAAGGAACAGTTTGCAACCGGTGCAAGCCCGAGGTTCTGTTTGATCTCGCGAACCGCGGTCCGTTCCATATTCTTCAGATGGAAGGCATTGCGCTCCACGACCTCGTCCCATGACGGGTTGGGCATGCCGGACTTTTGCTCAACCTGCACCAGCTCTTTGATGCGGACGAAGCCGTCCTTCAGAATTCCGGTACCGTACTTTGATTTGTATTTCAGAATGACAACGCCGTCGGTCGCGTCAGAGGCTGCCGCAACTTTTTTGCCGCCAAGTCTTCCGGTCGGAAGAGCAGCTGCCGCAGTCTCAAGGTTGATGATATTTTTCTCTGCTTTGCCGATTAAGTACGGCAGTGCCTCAGCCTCAATATCCAGACGGAAACGTCTGGAGACAGGATCAAACCACAGCCATGCAAACCGCACGCCGTTTGCGATCACCAGCTCGTTCCGGTCAAGACCGCCTGCCTTGTTGAACACCATCACTTTGGGCAGTGTCACGCGGGGGCCGAACCTGTCGGTGATAAGTTTCTGGAGCAGATCATAATCCGCCTTCAGCACCGGACGAATATCATACGGCTGTTGGAGTGGGATTTTGATGGTCTCAGCATCGCACGAGCAGGTTTTTGCAACGAGAGGGACGTTGCATCTTGGACACCAGTAGAGATGTTTCGTCAGATAATCGTCGCTGTCCGCGGCGACGTAATAACCCGGCTTAACCTCCTTTCGCTGGGGCTTTTCCTTTGGCGGGCGCTGATGCGGCTTCTTTGCAGACTGATTTTTTCTCTGGTGCGGATATTTTTTGTATTCGTGCGGCACAGTGAAGATATATTAGTGCTGAAAAGGGATGAGGTTTGTTGCGTGGGTGTTTTCGCATTATTAATTCTGAGTCGTCTATGAAAACCCATGAGCCGCCCACGGAAAAACAGAAAACACGGAGCTTCACAGATAAACATCACGGAGCAGACGTGAACAACACGGAATAACAAAATAAAGATCAAAAACTAAAAAAAAATCCAATCAACCGCTGCCTTCGAGCGAAGCGAGTCATGCCGAGCCGGTTTGATTCTGTGGGGGTTCGCCGCCTGCGGCGGCAAACCCCCACATTAGAATCAGAGCGGGGCGGTCAGAAGAAATCGAACTCTTCAGTATCGGCTTCCTCAGGCTGGAACGCCGTATCATAAACTATTGACAGATATTTGATAAAGAACACCGTAATCGGCACCAGAACAAAGATGTAGAGAACCATCAGCACCCCGATAAGGAAAACATTGTTCGAAAACAACTGCCCAAGCGACATCGTAACAAATGTAATCATCAGATAGAGAATGCTCATAATAACCAGCGAAAGAATGTAGTCATACCATCCGATTTTGCCGATAATCTCTGCAACCTTTCGCAGACTTATCGCCTCGCGAATGGAGCCAGTCCTGCACAGATGCGTAATACCCACACAGGCAAACAGAATAATGATTAACGTCGTCACAAACTGAATCGCCGCATAGGAAAACACTGTTCCCACATACATCATCCCCTCCAGCTGCAGAACATCAGCCGCAGAATAGAGGCCGGTATCAGGGAAGAAATACATGAACACAAGCATGTAAATGAACGAGATTACCATCAGCGGAATCGCATAGATGAACAACGTAATATTGATTCTCCATCCATTGAAGAACAGGCCCCAGAGGTTGCCGGTATCAGGCATCGTATCGCCGGTGCGGAATAAACGGTAACAGTAGCCCTGCATCAGCGGAACAAAAAGCACGCAGGCAAGACCGATCAGAACCGCAAAATGTCCCAACAAGCCTGAGAGGACTTCAGGAGTAAACCCAAAGTCCGGACCGACAAGAAGATTCACCAGAATCGGCAGCACAATCAGCTGTAAAACGATCGTAGCCGCAATAAATCCAACAATGATGGGACCCACGATATAAAAGAACAGCACAATCCATCGGGGAAGATGGTTAATACTGAAGAACGCATTTTTCGTAAAAGTATAAGCGCCAGCGATGATCTCTGCGTGTTCCATTGTAGCCTTTCTCTCTTAGAATACTATTATGCCGTATTGTTATAAGATAATTGGCACGCTGACCACCCATTTTTTTAAGAGGATGAAGGTCCAAGTGATAGGTATGGGCATTCTTGGTCAGCTTGAACGGGCACTCGGCGTCTGGTATCCGGACCCGGATGCGGACCCGGATGACACAAATCCAGTGGTAACCGTAGCGTTCCGGGAGTATGTCATGGGCAGGCTCGGGGAAGCGTACTCTCTTGCCGACCGCGAAGAGCGAAAAGTTGGCGAGCCTGATCTGGTCGCAGTCAGAAACAGTGATGAGAAACGCTTCGACCTGATCACCTGTTATCGAAGCAGAATGTTTGCAAAAGAGGACGGAGACGCATACCTCCCCTGGACAAGTCCTGAGACCTATGCGGCATACCTGAAGTATGCAGAGCAGGAGGGAAATCCCTGCTATGTCATCTTCGGCCTGCACGGATTTGCAGACGAACCGAAGTTTCTGTTCTCGGTCCCGCTCGCAGAAGCGGTCTTCGACCTGCCGAGATCAGTCTTGAAAAAATATGAAGTAGCTGCAACAAAAGATCTTCTGCCTTAGATGAACTTCAGCAGTCTGTTTCGCTTATCACTTTTTTTAGGAGTGTTTGGAGCAATGGCTTTGTCAAACGCTGTTGTTCCGGTTCTCACCAATATCACAGAAGACCCAGCACTTCAGGGCGCAGTTTACTCAGCCTACTTTTTCGGGGCATTTCTCATGGTGTTTCCCGCAGGATGGATATCTGATAAACTTGGGCGAGCCCCGCTGATGAAAATCGGACTCCTTGGAACGGCGGCGGCGGCAGTACTGCTCTGGCTCTCATATCCTGATCCGACCGCGGCAGTTCTGCTGAGATTTCTGGAAGGACTCCTTACCGGCATGTTCGTCTCGTCAGCCATGGCTCTGGTGAACTCAGGAAAGGATCACAAAAAACTCGCCGGCGGATTTGTTGCACTGATGAATGTGGGAATGGTGGCAGGGCTTGTGGTGAGCGGTGGTATTGCCGCAGTTCAGATATATGCCGGAGTCCTGCTCTTCGGGGTTCTTACAGGAGCTGCGGGACTCCTCAGCCTCGGCCTCAACGATGATGACACATTTTCTCCTGCGGTCTCAACAGCCGCACATATCTGGAAGATTGCCGTCTATCACAAATGGCTCTGGTTTGCCATGCTGATATTCTGCGGAACGACCGGTGTGGTAATCTCAATGTACCCTGAGTTGTCAGGGTTCAGCGCTGAAATGAACGGCATCATAACAGCTCTGATGAGTGTGGCAACAGCGATTTGTGTCTACACAGCGTCAAGGATGCGGTTTTCAGACTCGCTTTCGGTGGTGAGAACTTCAGGCATCCTGCTCGCACTTTCGGTTCCCGTTGTGCTGCTGAATCCGGTCGGCATGATCTTTGTCGGGGCGTTGTTTGGTGTGATTACGGTTGCCGTGCTGAATTATATTGCACAGACCAGGCAGCCGCAGGGAGTGATGAACGGGTTGTTCAACATGACACAGTATGCAGGGATGGCGGCGCTGCCGTTTGCAGCAGGCTTGCTGGTCCTTCCGGTCGGATATCTGGGCGTGTTTGCGATAACTGCCGTGCTGAACGTGCTTGCGGGTCTTCTGGTTGTCAAGTGTCCGTGTTACGTTAGGTAGGCATGGGTCGCATTTCAGCCCACGGAAAAACGGAACACACCAAAACTTCACTGAAAATTCCGCGGGTTCCGTTTTTCCGTGAGAGGAATAAAATAAAAAAAATTAGGATCTTCTTGTAATCAGAAGAGCCGCTCCAAGCATTCCTACAGCCGCAAGAATCCCAAAGCCCGGCGTCTGGGTTGGAGTCGGAGCCGCGGTGCTCGGAGTCAGAGTGGGAAGTGTTGTCGGAAACGCGGTCGGAACATAGGTAGGTCCGGTCTGGTCGGTAACCACGAATTCCTGCGTTGCCGAAGCTCCTGTTTTGATGCCGGTAACACTTACCTCATAATCAGAAGGATGCAGAGGAACAACACTGTAGCTCCAGACATTCTGACCTGAAGTGGGTCCGGTAAGAACAACAGTCTGACCTGACGTTCCCTGCGACCATGAAGAAGCATCAACAGCATTCTCTGCCTCCTTGTCCGACGGCCAGTAGTTGAAAATGGTTACATCAACAGAGAGCACATCACCGACAGCAAGATTCGTCGTTCCCGAAATAATAAAGGAGCTTCCCATATACTGGGTACCGATCGGATTAATGGTGATCAGCGGATACGCTATCTGGAACGTAAATGTCTGGCAGAGATCAGGAATGTTCGGGCTGTCGATCATATTCACAAGAGCATAGGCAGCCTGAGAACTCTGAAGAGCGTTTGGTCCCTGAACAACAAAACTGCTGCCGTCCGCAGGAACACCGCTGCCCGGGTTCACCGTGATGTAGGTCGTGTCGCCAACAGTAACCGGCCCGACACTAAATGTGCTGCCGGTGCCGGGACTCTGCACAACACAGTAGTACTCTGAAGGCGACATATCGGCAGTGGTCTGAAGCTCGTAGCTGTAGAGACCGCCGTTCACCTGAACCTTGGTGTATTTGAAATAGTTTGGACCAAAGAAGTAGAGAGCCACCTGCTGGGCGCCCGGAGCCTGCCCGCTGACATAGAAGGGATCTCCCTGCGCAACCGTGGTATCAGCTGATGCCGGAGCCGCGAAGGCTGCAAGAATCAGCAGGACGCATGCACAGAAAATCATGCGTCTGGTAAATGATGAGCGTTTTTTTATCATAGACAAGATATATGTCCTTTTGCCATCCCATTAATTATAATGGTTGTGACAAAATCCTCTCTTCCCCGTCCGGTGGTGAAGTGGGCAGGAGGTAAGAAGCAGTTGATCGGCGAACTTGCCGAACGCTGCCCACAGGATTTTGCCAATTATCTGGAGCCGTTTGTCGGCGGAGGAATTCTGTACTTATCTCTCTGGCGTCTGGGGAGGATTCATGGGACTGCGGTGTTAAATGATGCAAACCCTGAACTGATAAATCTCTACAAAATGATCCGTGACCGCCCTGAGGAGTTGGTGGAACAGGCGGCAGGCCCGGAGTTTGTGAACACCAAAGAGGCGTATCTCTCCTGCCGAAATCGGTTTAACGAGATCCGGGGGACGGACGCATGTCTTGAGCGTGCAGTTCTTTTTTTGTATCTGAATCATCACGGCTACAACGGGCTCTGGCGGGTGAACCGGAAGGGAGAGTATAATATTCCGTTTGGACAGTATGTGCGCCCGCCGAGATTCTGCAATGCTAACGCGATTTTTTCGATGTCTGATGCGCTCACGTCGGCCGTTTTGATGGAGGGCGACTTCGGGCAAGTGATGCCAAAGATTCAGAAAGGGGATTTTGTGTATCTGGACCCGCCGTACCATCCGCTTTCAAGCACGGCATACTTTACCTCGTACACGACCGGCCCCTTTCTGTTTGAAGAGCAGGAGCGGCTGTTTGGAATGTTTCGCGAGGCAGACCGGGCGGGAGCTTCAGTAATGCTTTCAAATTCTGTTGCTCCTGAAATTCTGGAGATGTACGGGGAGTATTTTATTGAACGGGTGCCGGTTCTCAGACTCATTAATGTCAACGGGGCAAGAAGAGCCGGGGGCGAAGAGATTATTGTGAGAAATTACGAGGGTAAATAAAAAAAGTTGACCGCGAATAAATCATGTGTGCTGGATGAGTTTTTGAAACGCGAATAGCGCGAATCGCATGCCTACGGCCTGCTCGCCGCTTCGCGGAATAAAAAATCGCCAAAGGCGATTTTTGAAATATTACTAAAATGATTTATTTTTAGACATTTTTTTCATTTAGATGGATGTAATTTGTTTTTGTGTTTTGAAAAATCGCCATTGGCGATTTTTTTATTAGCGTTATTCGCGTTTAAAAAAATAAAAAAAGTAGGTCAGAAGAGACCGGAGATGTTGCCGTTTGCATCGATGTCGATCATGCATGCAGAGGGTTTTGCCGGAAGGCCCGGCATGGTCATGATCTCGCCGGTCTCAACAACGATGAATCCTGCACCGTTTAAGAGTCTGACATTCGCAGCGTTCACCGTGAAGCCGGTCGGGCGACCGAGTTTGTTCGGGTCGTCCGAGAGTGAGTACTGGGTTTTTGCGATGCAGATCGGAAGGTTTCCTGAACCCATTGCTTCGATCTCTTTGATGGTGGTGTCGGCAGCTGCTGAGTAAGCAACTTTGGCAGCACCGTAGATACCGGTAGCAATAGTTTCAATTTTATCTTTGACCGGCTTGTCAAGATCGTAGAAGAATTGGAAGTTGTTGGGTTTCTCACAGGCTGCAACAACTTTGTTAGCGAGGTCTACTCCTCCTGCCCCGCCGAGGGCGAAGACCTCGGAGAGTGCGATGTCAACACCTTTTTGGGTGCAGAACTCTTTGAGTGCGGCAATCTCCTCATCGCTGTCAGCGGCAAAACGGTTGATCGCAACAACAACCGGCACGCCGAACTTTTTGAGGTTATCCACATGGGCTTCGAGGTTGACCATACCTGCCTTCATGGTAGCAACATTTGGCTCGCCGCATTTTTCCTTTGGGATTCCGCCATTGTATTTCAGAGCGCGAGTCGTTGCCACAAGAACAACTGCGTTCGGAGTGAGGCCTGCGTACCGGCATTTGATGTCCATGAACTTTTCTGCGCCAAGATCAGAACCAAAACCAGCTTCCGTGATGACGTAGTCTGCCATCTTGAGAGCGAGACGGGTTGCACGGACCGAGTTGCAGCCGTGAGCAATATTTGCGAACGGTCCGCCGTGGATGAAGCAGGGAGTGTTTTCCAGTGTCTGAACAAGGTTTGGTTTGAGGGCATCCTTGAGGAGTGCGGCCATTGCTCCCTGGGCTTCGAGATCGCTTGCGTAGAGAATTTTTCCGCTGCGGCTGTAACCGATGATGATCCTGCCGAGCCGAGTTTTGAGATCGATGATATCGGTTGCAAGGCAGAGGATTGCCATGACTTCGGATGCGACCGTGATCATGAAGTGATCCTCTCTTGGAACACCGTTGGTCGGTCCGCCCATGCCGACGACGAGGTTGCGAAGCGCCCTGTCGTTCATGTCAAGGCAGCGTTTGAAAATAATTTTGCGGGTGTCGATGTCGAGAACGTTGCCCTGCTGGATATGGTTGTCGATCATTGCGCAGAGCAGATTGTTTGCGGCAGTGATCGCATGAATGTCGCCGGTGAAGTGGAGGTTGATGTCCTCCATCGGAATAACCTGCGAATAACCGCCGCCCGCAGCTCCGCCTTTGACACCAAAGACCGGTCCAAGCGAAGGTTCACGAAGGGCGATGGCAGCTTTCTTGCCGATCTTTGCCATGGCCTGACCGAGGCCCACAGTTGTGGTGGTTTTTCCTTCGCCTGCCGGGGTCGGGTTGATGGCGGTTACGAGAATAAGTTTGCCGTTTGGTTTACCGGCAAGGCGTTTTTCAACGGTGTCAGAGACCTTGGCTTTGTACTGGCCGTAGGGTTCCAGCTCGTCTGGCTGGATGCCGAGTTTTGCGGCAATCTCCGTAATTTTGTGCATATCGGCTTTTTGTGCGATTTCAATATCAGACAGCATGAATGGTTTCACCCTTCTATGATGACGGTTACTGGCAGGTCCGTCGTTATAGTATAGATGGTTGGAAGGTGTGATAAATACATGGGGAATGGTTTGGGGTGGGAAAAAAGGTTAGGGGAGGCGGGAAAGGATGGTGCTGATTGATTCGGATGCGACACGGTACCAGACATGGGTGTCTGTGCCTACCACTTTTGTTCTGGCAAACACGTCAAGTGTTCCTCCCGGATATGCGGTGAGATTGATCCCACTGGTATTTCCAATCTTATCGACTCGATTCGATATATCAACATACCCGCTACCGTGGAAAATACTATTATTAGCAATTTGTGTACCTCCATTATTGATATACCAGCGCATCGCGTCAACATTTTTATCGAGGGCGCTTGTGGTGATCGTAAACGGAACGATATATTTGGTAGATTCATCTGAATACAGATAGGGTGTCCCAAATTCACCTGAGACTATCGATTTGTCTTCAAAGAAATTAATCCGTGCCGGAATATCGACCGAAACAACCTCAGTCGCTGATGATGGAATACCATCCAACGTGACGGTAACGGTAGCATTCCCTATCAGGCGAGATGCATTCGGACTGGATGGATAAGGTGAATCCAAGACACCAGCTGTTGGCAGATAGAAGAAGTACTGGTTGCCGGATTTCTGAAATGTTAATCCAGTTATAGTAACAGTATTATTCTTACTATCTTTCATATTCTCAAGACTCACCGTTACACTGGTAACAGAGTCATTTATCGGTGTTATCAGCAGGCCATGTCCAGGGACTCCGGTGGTATTGGTAAAGGTCAGAACCCTGACATAGGAGCAATTGAACTGTTGGGTGACTCCAATCATTGCAGGAATGGTGATCATTTTCATGAGAAGTACCTGCTCGGTTGCATCGCGGAACTTTCCGGTAACTGTAACAAGTCTATTTTCCAGTACACCGGTATTGTTCAGTTCATTGGTCATGACCCAGGTTCTATTATCATAGAGTTTTAGATATGTTCCAGTATCAGCGAAGTAGCGATAAGGAATTCCCGTAACAGGATCCGGCACATAGGTGTTCCCCCTCGCCTTATAATGGAGTTGAGGATCGCCAATAGAAACGCGCAGTTCGGCGATGTCTCCGGCATCCTTTCCTCCCATAACTGTCACCGCAACGCCGTGTTCGGGGGCGAGGCCGCCGGTCGCATAGGTGTCAAGCAGAAGACCGACATCCTTTGTATCAGATATCCCGCCGGAAAGCCCCATCATAATAAAAGCAACTACCGCAACTAACACGACCGTGAAAGCAACCAAAAGAATTGTTCCGATAACAGGGGAGACACCCGCATCCCGTTGTGACGAGGACAACATATGGTTGTTAGATATAACATTACATCTATTAATGTGCTTGCCAAGTTGGTTACAGCAATTAATCAGACGCATGATCATCAAAATCCTCAAAATGAATACAATAATATGCAGCAGTATCTTCTTTTATTTGTTTTTTCGTAGTGGTACATGAAGGCTCAAACTATGAAAAACATTAGAATTAACGTTTGGAGCCTCCATACTCCAAAACAAAAAGCTTCAGGAGGGATTTGAACCCTCGACCTGCTGATTACAAATCAGCCGCTATGCCGGGCTAGGCCACTGAAGCAAAAGTGATTATAGTAATAGTCCTTGTGACTAATAATAGTTTACGATATTTCCAGAGATAAGGTACTCGAACACCGGATTTATTTTCTGTGACGCCTGATCTATGCGAAGCAATGATTGATTTCGATAATCTCACCGCAAAACAGAAACACTTCTATGATACCACACGGAAGGTTGTGACAGGCTGCAAATTTTTCAAAAAAGATGCAACACTTTCTGATGCAGAATTTTTTGCAAAGAGAGGATTTGTCTGCACCATGACGTCAGACATCTGCGCTTACTACACGGATTCAACCCTTGGGTATGACACCGGAACCTTGTGCGGCAAATACCGGAAAAAAGAGTGAAGAATATTATTTGTGCTTCTTCATCTTTCCAATCTCTTCTTCGACCTCGTCTGCTCCTTCTTTGTAGAACTTTGCCTCATCAGGGGAAAGTTCATGAAGGAGACGGAGGAACTCGCCTGCATGCACGCGTTCCTCGTCGGCAATATCTCTGAGGACTTCGATGGCGAGCTTGTTGTCGGTTGATTCGGCAAGCTGGTGATAGAGCTGGATTGCTTCGTATTCTGCTGCGACCATGAAACGGATGGCACGGACAAGTTCTGCATCAGTGAGTTTGCGATCAAGCTTCTGGCCTGCGAACGGGTTTCCAAATTCTGGCATGGATAGTATGTTTGTTTTCGCTGTGATAAAAGTAGGGATTGAGATAAAAGAAAAAATGGAAAGTTATTCGGTCCGGAGGTCTTCCATCATCATGGCAGATCCGTAGATGTTATCGATGTACTGCCGAGTGTAGTCGTTGTGGACGTTGATTTCGGCTTTTGTTTTTTCAATGATTCCAAAAATTTTCATGACGGCATTTACTGGTCCGTCTACGAAGACTCCGGGAATGATCGCTTCGTGTAGTAAGCGGAGATTGTTGGAAAGAGTCGCGGTGGCAGAGGTGTCAGCATCACGGACTTTTTGAGTCCATTCCGCTATCTTACGATAGTTTTCAACGTTGTTGCCGGCATTGTACGTGGCTTCGATGTATTTGGTATGCGGGTTTTCCTGCTGTATTCTGGGAGTCCATACGATAATGGTATCCGGATGCCACTGACCGTCCGACTGATAGGTGTAGTGAAGCTGATAGCCGGTGTGGAAGCGGTTCGATTCGACGGTCTCCGTATATTGATCACCAACCGAAGCTGTCCATGAGGTGCTATCTGTTGAGGATGCAGCAACTCCTGTTGTGGTTACAACAATCAGCAGAAGAAAAACAAGTCCGAGTATCCACAAAAAATCAGAGAGCGTTTGCCGTTCATGACGTAACACGGAGTTTTAATCTGCATGTACATAGAGTTGTCGTGAATACGATATATATCAATTGATCAAAAATTCAACTTAATATGAGTGAGACCCGAGGCAAGTTTTGTCCTTTGTCCCTTGTCCCCCACAAAAAAATCAGATGAATCGCAGGCATCATCGGTGATCTCAGATGATTCAACTGCTCCCGCTGTCATGTTGTTTATGTATGGAACTTATCAGATAAATATCACTCAACGCGGGCGAAAAACGACAGAAGAAGATCTGAATTTTTTGGGGTACTTCTCTTTCGAATACAGGGGGACAAGGGACAAAGGACAATAAATTCGATAGGTGGTTTTGCTTGGGGTTTTGCTTGGAGCAACCACGGAATGCACAGAGCACACGGAGCTTCACTGAATGCACGGAAGGAGTAAGAGTAGACATTATCAGTTATCTTATTATTTCCGTGCATTCCGGCGCCGCAGGCGTTCTCCGTGCATTTTAGATTTTCCGTGAAACTCCGTGTGATCGGTGCATTCCGTGGTTACTCAGAATAAAACCAAGGATAGAAAATCACAAACAACAAAATTCACAAACCAGAAAAAGCTCCCCGCTCTTCAAAAAAACATTACAAAACAATCAATCAAAAGGAAGGGGGTGCAGCGTTGAATAGTTCCCGAGAACTCGCGTATCTCAGTACAGTATCCGACGTAAGAGAGCTTAACTGC
>NZ_JAWDKB010000010.1 GCF_032714495.1 Methanorbis rubei
ACTTAGGAGGAATTAAATTTGAACAAAAACATGAAAATCATGGCCGTTCTCGCCGTTCTGCTTGCAGCAGCGCTCTTTGTAGGAGCAGCATCTGCAGGTTATACGGTAACAACCTATGCGGACTCGCTGGGAAACGTGCCAAACCAAGGTTTCCTTGCATCTTCTGTCATAGGAAACAACATTTACATTAAAGTTGTAAATGACACAGTACCCACAGACACATCTGATGTAGAGGTTTCCATCTTCCAAGACGATGGAACCACTCCGATTGGTGTTGTGCTTACAGGAAAAGTTGGTGAGATACTTTCAGTAGAGGCTGCCCTCGCCAGCGCCGACCTTGAGACTCAGTTCGTTAACCTCACCAAGGTTGGTACTACACCGGTAACCGATGTGTCCACAACGATCGAAGTTGCAACCACTGACGTTGCTACTACATTCCTGATTGTTGGTGTTCCAGATGCAGCTGTTACTGATAAAGTTGGAACCACTGCACAAGTAAACTTAGACCCGGTAAACGGAACAGATTTCGGTTTCCAGGTGACGATTATTGGTGGAACGGTTCCGTACAAGAACCAGGCACTTCTTACCACCGGACTTGATGGCACGACTGAATTTGTCAGCGCAACGGAGAGCGATGGTTCCAATATGACCTACTTTGACTCTCGTACTTATCCGGTAGGTTCGACAGGAAAATCAACATATGTAGCAACCCTTAAACTCGTACCCGCGGGTGCACCTGGTTATATGTACACGATTGTCTCCAGTAATGGCGGTATGAATATTGTCATCCCTGACACAGCAATTATTGGCGATAACTACAATGTTACCATCACTGTTGATGCTGACTCATCATTCATTGGAAAATCCGTTACAGTTAATTTCGGCAACGGCAAAAATGTGAGTGCAACGCTCGTAGCAGGTGTCAATTCGATAGGCCCTACCACATACACAGACGCTGAATCCTATGATGTTACAATTACTAGTGGCGGCGTAGTGATTCAGACTGGAACTGTAGTGGCAAAAGACGGCGACAGATCCGTCAATGCTCAGACGCATGACTCTGCCTTCGTGTATGAGAACGTCAGAGTTATGAATGGTACAGCACCAGTTAGCAAACTGTACTTCTTCTCTTCAGACGCCACCCCCACCCTGATCGCAACCATGGATGCTGAAGACAGCATTGGAACCTTCAAGCTTCTTGAAGCATCCGTCAACGGTCACTATGGTGCATGGTACGTCGAAGCAAACACTGCATCAAACTACGTCACCATCTGGTATCCGGAAATCTCTCTGAAAGCAGAGCTGACCACCGGTGACTACGGTGCAACCTCCGGCGACTCTGTTGACGGCAAGACCATCAACAAGAACACTGAAGTGTCCTTCCTCATCGAAGCACCGAATGTCGGTCCGGCAAACATTGCTCAGGTAAAGATCGTCTTTACCACTCCGGCAGCAGGTAAGACCACCACCTTTGGTGGAGCAAACTTCGCAGGCATCTCCTTGAGCACGGTTCAGACCATCGCACTTGGCACTGGCGTCATTGCTGGTGATAATGCAACTGCAGGTGTCTGGACTGCACAGGCTGAGTTCAGCTCGCCGAAAGGCTTTGCAGACAACGCCAAGAAGACCAACACCGTCAGCTTCACGCTGCAGAGCACATCTCTTGTTCTGTCCGCTGCAAAGGACTCCGTCGTTCGCAGCAATCCGTTCACCGTGAACATCCAGGGTGACAGCAAGAAACTCTACTTCGTCTATCTTGATGGAGCATCCGCATCTGACGTCAACCCGACTCTCCAGCCGGCACAGTCTGGTATGAAGTCGACTGTTACTGATACCAACATCCCGGTAGGCAGAAACACCGTTGTTGACGCAACCTCTGCAAACATCGTAGGAAGCTATGCTTACTTCGAGACTGATGCATCCGGTAAACGCACTGTTCAGTATAACACTGCAGCAAACACCGAAGACAAGACCTACACGGTCAAAGTCTATGCAATCGAAGAGGCATGGACGAATGCAACAGCAACCTACACCGCTACCTCTGACTACGACTCTGTAAAGGTCAAAGTCGAGAAAGGAGCAGTAACCATCACCGCATCCGGCGACGGTTCCTACTACATCGGCGACGAGATTAAACTCTCCGGTACCAACACCGACAGCAGCCTCGTCTACCTGTTCCTTACCGGACAGAACCTTCTTACGAACGGTATCGTCGTGAAAGAACTGCCGAACAAGACTGCAGCATACATGGCAACCAGCCCGGTAGCTGTTAAGACTGACAACACCTGGGAGTTCAAGTGGGATACCTCGAATATCGCACTCGACACTGGCGCATACACTATCTATGCAACCAGCAGACTCACCAACGGTAAGTCATCTGATCCGATTACGTACAACAACGTTACCGCAGTCAAACTTTCTGACTCCGAGTATGCAACTATCTCCGTCAACCTGAAACAGCCGTTCCTGTCCGCAATTCCGTCCGGAACTGTTGTTGCACAGGGTGACAAGCTCTACGTTCGCGGAAACGCTGAAGGTAAGCCAAGCAACCTGAAACTCTTCATCTTCGGTCCGAACTACTTCGCAGACCACACCATCACTGTTGAAGATGATGGCAGCTACGAAAAGAAGCTTGATATTGACAGCTCACTGTCCTCCAACCAGTACTTCGTCGTTGTTCAGCACCCGATGTACAATGGTGTCTTTGACGCAGAGCTTGTGAAGAGCGCAGACGAGAGCTACCAGTACTTCCAGATCAAGAACACCACCACTGGTGGATCCCAGCAGGCATCCTTCGTGGTCTGGGGCAACAACAAGCTCCAGGGATCTCAGGCAGCAGATGCTCTGACCAAGATGATCGATGATGCAAACATCGATGATATCTACACGAAGCTCACGTTCACCGTTGCAGCACCGTGGATCAGAATCAATAACCCGGGAGACCAGGCAGTTGGATCCAAGTTCACCGTAAAAGGAACGACCAACCTTGCAGTTGGCGACCAGATCCTCGTTGAAGTTGTATCTTCCTCGTTCACTGCATCCGACAAGAGCCAGACCAACATGAACAGCGGTGTTTCCCAGACTACCAAGGTCGTTGCAGGCGAAGGCGCTGACAATGCATGGTCTGTCGATGTCGACACCACCAACTGGAAGCTCGATCAGTACACCATTAAGGTGAACGGTATCGAAGTCGATGTTACCACCACGGCAGACTTCAACCTTGTTGAGAAAGTCGTAACCCCGACCCCGACCGCAACCAGTGCACAGCCAACCACCACCACTGCACCTGCAACCACCACCGCAACCCCGTCAACTCCGGGATTCGGCGCATTCATTGCACTTGCAGGACTTGGTGCAGTAGCACTTCTCGTACTCCGCCGCAACTAAGCAGCGTGAAACACAAAGAGTGAGAGAAAACTCTCAGGAGAAATCCTGAGGGAAACAATCCCTCTTTTCAGAAAAAAAAATCTTAGCTCTTTTCTCATCCCATCACCGGATGAAAAATTCCCGTATCACAAAACACCAATCAGCGCGCTTCACCTCGCAGCAGCAAACAACAACGCCTATTTTTATACAACAATGATTTTTAATGAAATGAAATGCACATAATTTATATGCACGAAGACCACACCTTGATCTATGTTCCCTAAAGACGGTCGCACGACCCTTACGGTGGATGACATCCCCAAAAAATGGTATAACATCGCCGCAGATATCGGTTCGCCGGAAATACTCAACCCCGCAACCATGAAACCGGTAACTGCAGCTGACCTTGCTCCGGTCTTCTGTAAAACATCTGTCGAACAGGAGCTTGACACAACCCACCGGTTCATCGACATCCCGGATCAGGTCCGGGAAGCCTATGCACAGTTCGGCAGAGTAACACCCTTGCAACGGGCGTACCATCTTGAGCAGTACCTCAAAACTCCGGCAAAAATTTACTTCAAACGCGAAGACGTAAGCCCAACCGGCAGCCACAAACTCAACAGCTCCATTGCTCAGGCCTACTACAACAAACGCGACGGGACCGAACATCTCACCACAGAAACCGGAGCAGGCCAGTGGGGATCTGCATTATCCCTCTCCTGCAACTACTTCGACCTCGACGTCATCATCTTCATGGTCAAAGTCAGCTTCGATCAGAAACCGTTCCGCAGATCCATCATGGAAACGTATGGAGGAACGGTCTATCCATCACCAAGCCCGATCACCGAGTACGGAAAATCCGTTCTCGCCAAAGATCCGTCCTACGGCGGAACTCTCGGGACCGCCATCACCGAAGCGGTTGAGATGGCAGTCAAGGATCAGACCGGCAAAACCAAGTACAGTCTCGGCAGTGTTGCCAACCATGTCTGCCTGCACCAGACCGTCATCGGTCAGGAACTCATCGCCCAGCTCGAAGCAATTGATGTCGTCCCGGACCACATGGTCGGGTGCATCGGCGGAGGAAGCAACTTCGCAGGATTCGCATTTCCGATGATCGAAAAGAAACTCAAAGGAAAAACGGACACCAACTTCCTTGCCGTCGAACCCTCAGAAGTTCCCTCCCTTACCAAAGGCGAGTACCGCTACGACTTCGGCGACTCAGGCGAGATAACTCCGCTGTTCAAAATGTACACGCTCGGCCACGACTTCACACCAAACGCAGTCCACGCAGGAGGACTCCGCTACCATGGCATGAACCCGCTCGTCTCCGAACTCTACGACAAAAAGATCATCAATGCTGTATCCTACAACGAAGACCAGATCTTCCAGGCAGCGGTCACCTTCGCAAGAACGGAAGGAATTATTCCGGCGCCGGAGTCATCGCATGCGATTCGCGGAGCGATCGAACTCGCCCTTGAAGCAAAGAAAAAGAATGAAGAGCAGACCATCGTCTTCAACCTCTCCGGTCACGGACTGCTGGACATGGTCGGCTATGCCAACTATCTCAAGAAGTCGAAGCATCCAGTCATTGAAGTGTGAGAGCGAGGGCAGCGGCTCTGGCGTTTGCAACAAACGCCAGGGTTCGTGCTGCATTTCGCACACCATCTTTTTTTACGCCGGTATGAACATCAACCGCATACGGCCGGACACGGCGAACAGCTTCGGCCACATTTTCCGGCGTCAGACCTCCGGCAAGAATTACCGGCACGCGTGATTCCTCAACAATTTTTGCACTGATACTCCAGTCATGCACGATGCCGGTTCCTCCGATGCGATCGGCAGTCCGCGTGTCAAGAAGAATTGCGTCGGCCGCCTCGGCAAAGTACTTCGCCGCATCAACTGCTGATGCATCCATCACATGCACAGCCTTGATTATTCTGAGATACGGCAGGGCCGACCTGACCTCATCAATGTCCTCCAGCGAAACCATGTCCTGAATCTGCAAAGTTGTGCAGTGCGACTCCCGGGCAATGAGAATCAGATCAGTTGGTTTTTGCAGATGCGTGACCGCGACCGGTTCGATGAACGGCGGCAAAGTTGCGATCATTGATGCTGCTTCAGCGCAGGAGACCGCGTCCTGTGTCACGTGAGTAATTCCCATCAGAAATCCAATGGCATCAGCGCCCGCAGCAACAGCACAGGCGAGGTCGGCGGGGGAACCGGTCCCGCAGATTTTTACTTTCATTGCGTGACCTCGATGTCGTAGACCGCATGCCAGCTTGTCGGCGAGTACGAGCGAAGCACCCGTTCCGTAACTTTTGCATATTGAAACACGCGGAAAATTTCTGCGTTGTGTTCGCCCTCTCGCTCTACCAGCGAGTAGAGATGCACAATCGTTCCCGGCTTTGTGAGAGGGGCCGCGGCTGAGAGAAACGCTGCGGCATCCATCGGGAGATTCATGATGATGCGATCAAACTGCATCGGCGACAAAATTTCTGCAAGATTTTTTGCATCGCCGAGCATGGGAATCACATTCGTGAGATGATTCAATCGAATATTTTTTTGCATCAGAAGCACTGCTTCAGGATTGAGATCGTTGGCGATCACAAGGCCCGCACGTTCCCCGAGCATCACCGGAAAGGGACCGACGCCGGCAAACATGTCAAGAATTTTTTCGTTCGTTTTCATCTGCGACAAAATTCTCTGACGTTCGTTCGCGAGCCGCGCAGAAAAGTACGCGGCCGTCAGATCAATTTTCATGCGGCGGCCGTACTCATGATACATTGTTTCGGTCGTGTCGCTACCAGCAAGAACCTTGAATGTTTTTGTGCGGAACTCGCCTTCGACCGGCGAGGTCGCGAAGAGTGCAGTGTGGGCCGAAGGACGTGCGGCAAGAATTTTTTCAGCACCGAGTGTGTCATCGTCCTGCAGGACAACGATGCCGCCAATCTGTTCGTGGCGGGGAAGTTCCTCGACCGCCTGATTTTCCACAAACTCAGCGGTCACCGCTCCAACGCACTCGAAGAGGACCGGGATCAAAAGATATTCGTCCTCGACCCGCGGACGAAGAGACCGGTCGGCGACTCCTTCGATGATGGCATTTCTTCGTGCAGCCTCGCCGTCACGAACCGGCACTCGGAGGCACCACTGCTCTTTCATGACCGGTTCTCCTTCGCGGTTTTGATAATGAGAGAAAGTTCCCGTGCGGCTTCGGTAACGTCAGGAGCGCTGACCACTGCGGAGATGACGGCGACACCGTCAAGACCTGCGGCGATCAATTCGGGTGTGTTTTCTGCGTTGATTCCGCCGATGCCGATGACCGGACACATCACTGACGAACAAATATCGCGAACTACTGCAATGCCGTGTCCGGCCCCTGCGTCCGACTTCGAAGAGGTTGAAAACACCGGACTCACCGCAACATAATCAGCACCTGCTGCCTCCGCCTCCTTTGCTTCCTCTACGCTGCCGACAGAGATGCCGATGAGAAAATTTTTCGGGCAGAGTTTTCTGACCGCAGCAATTGGAAGATCGCTCTGACCGAGATGCACACCGTCAGCGCCAGCCGCAAGAGCGACATCGACCCGGTCGTTCACGATGAAGAGTGCATAGCCTCGACAGATCTCTTTCATTTTGCAGGCAATCTCGTACAGTTCGCGTGAGGATTTTTCCTTGTCCCGCAGCTGGATTATGTTTGCTCCCCCTGCCACGGCACGGCGTGCGATCTCTTCATGCGTCAGGCCGTGAGACAGGGCTTCATCAGTGACAACGTAGAGGTCGTACATTTAGTACTCGATAATTTTCGCAGACTTTTCAAGATCTTCAGGGGTCAGTGCCGCGACCGCGTCAAGGAACGCAGGTTTGAATGAACCAGGGCCACAGGCAATTTTTGCTGCCCGCTCACCGGCAATGCCGAGTGCTGCCATCGCAGCAGCACATCCGTTTACAGTATCTGTTGCTGCGGCCGCAAATGCTCCGGTAACAGCGGCTGCCATACAACCGGTACCGGAGAGCCGGCCCATCAGTGGGTCGCCGTTCGCAACACCCAGCGTCCGGTTGCCGCTGCAGATGATATCCTCTGCCCCGCTCATGATGACAATGCACCCGAGCTGTTTTGCAAGCTCCTGTGTGATCATTTTTTTGTCGCCGGAAACACTTCCTGAGTCAACGCCGCGAACGGTTGCCGCAGTTCCTGCAAGAGTTCCAATCTCTCCCGCGTTTCCTTTGATCACCGTTATCGGCAGTTCATCAATCAGCATCTCTGCGGTCTTCGTGCGGTACGGCGTCGCTCCGGCTCCGACCGGATCGAGAATGATCGGAATGTTTCGGTCTGCGGCAACTCTGCCGGCAACAAGCATGCCTTCAATCTGTTTCGGGTCAAGTGTTCCGATATTGAGGACAAGAGCGCTGGCAATTTTGGTCATGTCGATAACATCCTCAGGAGCATGGGACATAACCGGTGAGGCTCCGATACAGAGCGTGATGTTCGCACAGTCGTTTACTGTGACGTAATTCGTGATCTGGTGGACGAGCGGTGATGTCGTCCTGACTGATTCAAGAATCTTGGCATATTTCTGCATAGGACACCTTTGATAGGATAAGTATTGGTCAGGACCTCAGAAAAATGTTTTAGTGTGCGTGCCGAATGGTATATATTATGGATGAGCAACTTGCAAAGATCCGTTCCGGCGATCTGAAACTCTACGCTCTGGAAAAACTGATGCCCGCAGACGAGGCGGTTTCTCTTCGCAGAAAATATATCGAGGAGGAGACGTCCACCGATCTCTCGGCGGTCGGTTCGTACTCGATTCCGATCGATCGCGTGGTTGTGAGAAATATTGAGAATATGATCGGCTGTGTACAGATTCCTGTCGGCGTTGCAGGGCCGGTTGTGGTGAACGGCGAGTATGCGAAAGGTAGTTTCTGGCTTCCGGTCGCAACAACGGAAGGGGCACTGACCGCTTCGATCAATCGCGGATGCAGTGCGATTACGAAGGCCGGAGGGGCTGAGGTTCGCATTCTTCGCGATGGAATGACGCGGGCACCAATCTTTGCAGCGACTTCGGTTGCTCATGCGACCGAAGTTGCCAGGTGGGCCGAGGATAATCTTCTGCTGCTGAAGACTGCGGCAGAGGAGACGACGCATCACGGAGAGATGATCGGTCTTACGACGTATGTTGTGGGAACGAATGTGTTTGTTCGGTTTGAGTTTGACACCAAGGATGCGATGGGGATGAATATGGTGACGATCGCATCCGAAGCTGCGGCAAAGCTGATCGAGGAGGAGACCGGTGCACGCATGGTTTCAACGTCCGGCAACATGTGCTGCGACAAGAAGCCGTCGGCCATCAATGTGATTGAAGGTCGGGGCAAGTCGGTTTCCGCAGGAGTGTTCCTGCCTGATGAGATGGTCGCGTCCGTGTTCAAGACTGATGCGAAGACGCTTGCCGAAGTGAATATGCGAAAGAATCTGGTGGGCTCGGCCCGTGCGGTGTCGCTCGGATTCAATGCCCATGCGGCAAACGCGATTGCGGCAATATTTCTTGCATGCGGTCAGGACCCTGCACATGTTGTTGAGGGCAGCAATGCGATTACGACCGTGGACGCAGTTCCGGGTGGTGTCTATGTTGCGGTTTCGCTACCGTCCCTTCAGGTGGGAACGGTCGGCGGAGGAACAACGATCGCAACGCAGAACGCGTGTCTGTCGATACTTGGTGTTGCAGGCGGCGGAGAAAATCCCGGAGATAATGCAAAGGCATTTGCCGAGATTGTGGCGGTCGCCGTTCTTGCCGGAGAGCTGTCGCTTCTCGGTGCTCTTGGTGCACAGCATCTGGCCAAGGCCCATCAGGAGCTTGGCCGCGGCGGATCAAAATAATCTCTCCCATATTTTTTTGCGGTCACCGCAGATCTTTTTTTATCCTGATGATTTTTTGAAAGATTCCTTCGGCAATTATTTCATACATATTCCATCTTGTAAAATACCTTAAGCCTATTTTATGCCGATGGAAATATATCAAAATACTAATTAAAATGTCATTATGGATAATTATTATGACCCCTGAAATCCCATACAAAGAATATGCCCGATTCATCACCCATAGTAACACTCACCATTCTCCCGGGAACAACCCGTGAAGGAAAACCGGAAAACTTCACCGAGATAACTATCCGACCGGGCGACACCATCTCAATTGTCGGCCCGACGGGTTCTGGAAAAACCGCACTCATCAATGACATCGAAGTGTTTGCCTGGGGCGACACAATCACCAGACGAAAAATTCTCGTCAATGGTGTTCCTCCTCCTGAAGACCTTGTTCGCGATCCGGCAAAAAAACCAATCGCCATGATCACCCAGAACACGAAATGCCTTGCCGACCTCACCGTCCAAGAGTTTCTCGCAATGCATCTCCGCTCACGAAAAATGAAAGATGACTCTGTCATAACTTCCGCAGTTGATCTCGCAAACCAGTTCACCGGCGAAAAAATTGTGAGCTCGATGCGAATGAGTTCGCTCTCCGGCGGTCAGACCCGATCACTCTTCATCGCAGATGCAGTCCTCATCTCCGACACGCCGATAATTTTGCTTGACGAAGTGGAGAATGCCGGCATCTTCAAAGATCGCGTGATAGACATTCTCCGCGAAAAAAAGAAAGCGATCATCTTTGTAACGCACGACCCCTACGTTGCCCTCCTCACCAAAAAACGCATCGTCATGAAATGCGGTGCTGTTGAAAATATTCTCACGCCGAAAGATGAAGAGACTGAAGCTCTTGCACGAATCGCACACATGGATGCTGACCTGATGAAGCTCAGGGAACGCATCCGCTCAGGAGAAATTCTCGCAACCTTGGAGGTCGCATGAACGTCCGGCTGATTGCAATAGCAGGACCCCCGAGTGCCGGAAAAACTGCGGTCGTTAAACAGATCATCCGCAACCTCGGAGCCGCGAAAGTTGCCTATCTCAAGATCGATGTCGTGCAGGCATGGGAGGACGAAGAACTCGCTGCTGAGTTTGGCATCCCCACCAAAAAAGTTTACTCAGGCGACATGTGCCCGGATCATATGGGCATCATGGTAATCCGTGACGCCCTCGTTTGGGCTGAAGGAATCGGCGCTGAGTACCTCCTCTATGAAAGTGCAGGCCTCTGCCTGCGATGCACACCGTACACCAGAAACTCGCTCGGACTTTGTGTTTTGTCCGCAGTATCAGGCACGCATGCCCCACTCAAAATGGCCCCCATGATTGCTCTTGCTGACGTCGCCGTTGTCACCAAAATTGATCTCGTCTCTCAGGCGGAGAAAGAGGTCTTCCGCGAAGGAATCCGACAGGTCGCACCGGATATCGATATCGTTGAGACCAATGCAGTGCAGGGAACCGGCATGCGGTATCTCATGCAGGTCATCGAAAAAATTCGGCCAGCGGAAAGCGAGAGAGATACCCTTCGCGGAGTCCCGCCGCTTGGCGTGTGCACCATCTGTATCGGAAAAAAAGAGACCGGATGGCAGGAACACTTCGGTGTCATCAGACCGCTTGCAGCGCCAGACAATCTTTACCGGGGTGAGTAAAATGGTCTGGACGCCACCCGGAAAAAACTGCGGAGCCTGCGGTATGAACTCCTGCGAATCATTCGCAACAGTGATCGCGATCGGAGAAAAACTGCTGCGTGAATGTCCCTACTATGCTGGACAACAACCGCAGACAGTCTCACCCGTCTGCGACAGCGGCTGCTATACAGGGACGGACGTTACCGAAACTCCGTATGATTTTATCATCACTGCGTTTGAGGGTGAACCCTCGGCAAGAAAAATAATTCTTCCATTTAGATCCGATCTCGTGGAGAGGCTCAACATCTCTTTCGGTGACATTGTCACCGGAAGACCGACCGGAGCAGGCTGTCCGGTTCAGCATGTGATTCGCGTGATCGAAGCAGATCCTGTCTCAGGCCTCATCACCGGTCATGTGGTAGGTCCAGCGTTTGCCCGGATAAACTGCGATGCAATCGATCTCGGCCACTACCACATGATAGGATTTGAAGGAGTGGCAAACGTTGTGCGAAAGGAACCTGAGTTCGGGTGCCGCATGCCGTTTCTTCCCGCACTCTGCATGATGCACCGGACGCATACCGGTCTTGTCAACATGATCATGCACAAATCCTATGGAATCCATGTGAGAGTAGAGGGGATTGTGATCCTATGAAATCGATAGAGGATATCAATAAAAAAATCGCCGCAAAAACAGCGGTGGTACTCACCGCATCAGAACTCAAGAAACGCATTCGTGCAGGCGAAACGATCACGCCCGAAGACGTCGATGTCGTTACCTGCGGAACGTTTGGGATAATGTCAGGGACCGCAGCAGTGATTGCATTTCAGGCGGCAGAGCCGGGAGCCTTTCGTCACGCGACCAGCATGACGCTGAACGGCGTTCCTACACATCTCGGCCCCTGTCCGAACGAGAGCAACGGTCATGTGGATGCGATGGTTTATGGAACAGCTGCATCAAGCCGTACCGGTTACGGAGGCGGCCATCTGTTTGCCGACCTTGTCGAAAAAAAATCCGTTGAGGCTGTAATCGAAACTGATGCAGGCACGATCACCAAAACAATAACGATTGATGAGATGTCCTCGGCGAGGATGATCGTCACCCGCGGTGCGTTCAAAAATTATATGGCATTTGTCAATCCCTCCGAGAGCGAGATCACCACGATTTTTTCTGTGACACCAATGCAGGGAAACATGAATGAAGCAACATTCTCCGGCTGCGGTGAGATCAATCCGCTGGAGAATGATCCAACCCTCAGGTTCCACACGCCCGGGACCGGAGCTCTCGTCAACGGAGCTCCGGGAATTATTCTCGGAACCGGCACGCGAAGCTCTGCGGCAAAACCAAATCTTTCCTTAGCTGCCGACATGAAAAACATGGATCCAAATCTCATGGGCGGATTCAGGATGCCGACCGCATGCGAATGCCTCACTTCGGTTGCGACCGCAATCCCTGTGACTGATGACGCGGCCCTTGCCGCACTGTCGATCCTCGATGAAAATATTTCACTTCCGGTCGCCGCCGTGACAAACCGAACAGCGTTTGATGCGGCAACCTATGCTGATGCATGGAACGGCGATGCCCGCGTCCGCGTGGATCCAAAAAAATGCACAACACCCGAGTGTAACAGGTGCCGGGACCTCTGCCCGCGTGAGGCAATCAGAGAAGATCTCTCCATCACCAAATCCTGCATGGGTTGTCTGACCTGCGTGAAGGTGTGTCCCGCGGGCGCGTACTCGGCAAATGGCGGGACACTTCACACCAGTACCGGAGAAATCAAAATAATTCTCCGGCAGTCCGACCGCGTGCGTGGAGAGCTTGCGGCACGCACTCTTCGCGACAGAATTCGTTCCGGGTCGTGGCGGTTTGGAGGTGTCTGAGATGGGAGAGTATATTCTTAGATGCGTCTCCGGCGGCGAAGTTCTGCCGGAACATTACACACTTTCCTGCAGTAAACACCCAGGACTGCTGCGGACCGAATACTCTGCAAGACAGTTAACGGTCCGGCCCGAACTTCCGGGAATTTTTCGGTACATTGACTGGCTGCCGGTTCACGGAGTTCTGCCGACAGAGTCGCGGTCCGTGACGTTTCAGAGCGAAGAGCTCTGCCGCGAACTCGGGCTGCCGAATCTTTGGATAACATTTACCGGCTATTATCCTGAGCGAAAATGTCTTGTTCCCACCGGCTCGTTCAAGGAACTGGAAGCTCTGCCAACCACCGTCCGACTTTCTGAAAATGGTGGAGGGACTCTGGTCGTGGCTTCTGCCGGCAACACCGGCCGAGCGTTTGCCGAAATGGCGGCAAGATTTGAAACGCCGGTCGTCATTGTAGTTCCTGAAGATGCGACAAAAAATCTCTGGACCGTAGCAGAGCCAAAAGATCCGGAAAAAATCAAACTGGTTGCTGTCCGCGGAGACTACACCGATGCCATCGGCGTTGCCAATAAGATTACCGAGAAAGTAGGTTTTCTTCCGGAAGGCGGAGCACAAAATGTTGCCCGCCGCGACGGGATGGGGACCGTGATGCTGGATGCTGCGGTAACGATTGGGAGGATGCCGGACCATTACTTCCAGGCGATCGGTTCAGGCACCGGAGGTATCTCAGCATGGGAGGCGGCGATGAGGCTCTGGGAGGACGGGCGGTTCGGCAGTTCAGTGCCGAAACTGCATCTCGCCCAGAATTATCCGTTCGTCCCAATGGTGAACGCGTGGAAAGAGAAACGGTCGCAGGTGCTGGAGACCGACATGCCGAATGCAGCTGAAGCCATCAGACAGGTGTCGGCACATGTTCTGACGAACCGTGAGCCGCCGTATGGTATTCCGGGCGGCATGTTCGAGGCGATGATGTACTGCGGCGGCGATATGTATGCGGTCAAAAATGAGGAGGCAAAAGACGCCGGGCGTCTGTTCGCTGATGCTGAGTGCGGCATCGATCTGGATCCTGCGGCAGCGGTTGCAACAGCGGCCCTGATCTCGGCTGTTGAGAGCGGGGCGATTGATCGCAGTTCAACGATTACGCTGAATATTACCGGCGGCGGTTACGCAAGAGTTCGTGAGGATTTTTCGCTCACTCAGGTGCCGGTAGCATTCACGGTGAATGCAGATGAGGTGCCGGAGTTATGAACGAGGAGATAGTTCTCAAAATTTTGGAGGAACATGGAATTGATCTTGTCGCGTCGCTTCCGTGCGACAAAAACAAACGGCTGACTGCCCTCCTCCCGACAAAGTTTCCAGTGATTGATCTTGCCCGCGAGGAGGATGGCGTTGGAATTTGTGCGGGTGCATACCTCGGTGGAAGAAAACCGTTGATGTCGATTCAGAGTTCCGGCCTTGGCAATATGATGAATGCGTTGATGTCGCTTTCCAGGACATATGATCTGCCGCTGCCGATTCTTGCAAGTTGGCGGGGAGTCTACTGCGAGGCAATCTGTGCACAGATTCCGTTCAACGAGCCGCTTCCAAGAATGCTGGATGTGTATAATATTCCATACCGGATATTTTCAAATGCTGAGGATCTGAAAAATCTCGGTGAGGTGATCCAAGGAGCGTATGAGATGCGGACACCGTTTGTTGCGCTGATCAAACCATCCTGCTGGGAACCTGAAGAGTCGGTGGAAATTTCGTATCCGAGGCGTGTTGTTCCTGCGAAGAGTTTTACACTCTCAGGCTACGCTGATCCTCAGATGGTGCGGCTGGATGCTATCCGCGTGATTACAGAGTTTGCGGATGAGGAGACGCTTGTCGTCTCCAATATTGGTGTTCCGTCCAAGGAGCTGTATGTGACAAAGGATCGCGACGGCAACTTCTACATGCTGGGCAGCTACATGCAGGCATCAGCGATCGGTCTTGGTTGTGCGGTTGCATGTCCGAAGAAGCGAGTGATTGTGATCGACGGCGACGGAAGTCTTCTCGGCTCTGCGGTTTTGCCGATGGTTGCGGCTTCGGGGACAACGAATCTGACGATTGTTGCTCTTGATAACGGAACGTTTGGGAGCACGGGAAATCAGATCAGTCCTGCGTATGCGACTGCGGACTTGAGCGTTCTTGCTTTGGGAGCAGGGATTACATCAGTCGAGCGGGCTGGATCATCTGAAGAGTTGTGGAATGCTTTGGAGCATGGGGTTTCCTTTGTGCATGTCCCTCTGCGGCCCGGCAATTCATCGTCGCCAAATATTTCTCTGTCGCCGACTGAGATCAGGAACCGGTTTATGAAGTTTTGTCAGAGATGACAGAGTGTAACAAACCCGAAAACATCAAAAAAAACCCACACCATAACCATTAATCCCCTTCCCTCCAATAGAATAATACATGCTGAACAAATACAAGGGATGCCTCCTCGGTGCCGTACTCGGCGACGCCCTTGGAATGCCCGGCGAAACCACCGTGAGCCGGTTCATCGGAGTCACCCTCGGATTCAAACGTGCATACAAAGGCCACCCAAACCATGACCTCCTGCCAGGCCAGTACACCGACGACTCACAAATAATGCTTGCAGCAGCCCGCCTTCTTGCTGACGCATCATGGGATCCGGAAACATACGCCAAAGACCTGCTCCGGACCCACAACCTCAACAAATTCCGCTACCCTGACGGAACCATCTATGCCGCATGCAAACGCATGCAGACCACCAACGACTTTGTCGGCTCAGGCGTCTACTCAGACAGCGCTGGCTGTATCTCCCTTGCCGTACCCTTCGCTCTTGCCTACAAAGACCGCAAAGAAATGGCGCCCAAACTTCTTGAAGCCTGCAGCATCACCCACACCCACCCAGGGGCCCACGCCGCAACAATCGGTCTTGCCCTCATGCTCAACACCCTCATTGAAACCGGCAGCACCAGCGAAGCATATCAGGCGCTCATCACCGCCGCACAAAACATGAACCCTGACCTTGCCGCAAGAATCAACAACGCAGTGCGCATCGAAAAAACCGGCATGCAGATCACTGAATCTCTGGCAGCAATCGGCAACTCATCCTCAGTCTATCACACCCTGCCGGTTGCACTATTCCTCTGCAACCGCTTTAGCGATCCTGAAGAACTCCTCGCCTGCGCATCCTCATGCGGCGGCAACGCAGACACCATCACCCTCATCTGCGGCGCATACCTTGGAGCCTACCGCGGCATCGAAGCCCTGCCGCAGGATCTCCTCGCGAGTCTTGAACGAAGAGGAGAGTTTGAAACCCTCGCAGAAAAACTACAGAACCCCAAAAAACCTGAACCAAAAAAGTCCGAGAAAAAACCGACACAAGAGCCGGAAAGTATCTACGACTCAGGCTGGGAACCAGAATAACATTCTCTTTTTTCCATCAATACAACAGAATTTAATCTCTCCCACGTCCCATACTGTATCCATGGATATTGCGATTGTCGGCGCATCCGGATACGCCGGAGGAGACCTCATCAGACTGCTTCTGACACACTCACAGGCAAACCTCGTCTGTGCCACCTCCCGCAAACTCGCGGGAACTCCCGTAACCAAAGACCACATACACTTAAAAAATCTCATCGACCTCGACTATACCAACCCATCCGTCGACAAAATCGACGCAGACTTCGCATTTCTCGCGGTCCCCCACACTGCCGCAATGCAGTATGCCCCGCGCCTCAAAGAGCGCGGCATCAAAACTGTTGACCTCAGTGCTGACTACAGGCTCCCGCAGGACATCTACGAAAAAACCTACGGCGTCAAACACACCGCATACTTCAAAGCCCCGTACGGCATCCCTGAACTCCATCGAAAAGACATCCGCGGAGCAGACTTCGTCGCAAATCCCGGTTGCTTCCCAACAGGTGCAACCCTTGCCGCAGCACCGGTCGCAGACCTTGCTGCGCAAATAATTTACGACTCAAAGAGCGGCGTGTCCGGAGCAGGCGACTCGGTCTCCGAGACCACCCACTACCCAAACGTCGATGAAAACATCGCCCCCTACAAAATAACAGCCCACCGACACCTGCCGGAGATGAAACAGGAAGCAGCATTCCTGAAATCATCCGCGAAAATCTACTTCACCCCCCACCTCCTCCCCGCAATCCGCGGCATCATCACAACCGCCCACATCCTCTTCAAAAAACCGGTCACCGAAGGCGAAGTCCAGAAACGCTACGAATCATTCTACAAAAACGAACCGTTCATCAGATTGCAGACCGCAAAACTTGGAGGCGTTCGCGGCTCAAACTTCTGCGACATCAACTTCGAGCTCGAAGCTGACGGAACCCGACTGGTCGCAGTATCTGCAATCGACAACCTCGTCAAAGGAGCATCCGGTCAGGCTGTTCAGAACATGAACATCATGTGCGGATTTGCCGAAACCGACGGACTTCGGATGCCCGGAATGTTCCCTTAACAAGGTTCATCATGGCGCGAACAAATATAATACACAGGAGTCTCTATGCAAAGTATCTGTGCTGTTGAAGGCGTCAGCGCCTGGGGCATAAAAGAAGGAAAATTCGGCCTTGCACTAATCAAAGCATCCGGAACAGGAGCCGCAGTCTTTACCACCAACAAAGTCCGTGCACCTGTCGTCAACCTCATGGCTGAACGTACCAGACGCGGGAAGCTTGCAGGCGTCATCGTAAACAGCGGATGCGCCAATGCCTACACAGGTAAACGCGGATACGAGGACGCAAAGACCATGGCAGCGATTGGTGCTGAAGCCCTCGGTATCTCGGAAAAAGAAACAGGCGTTGCAAGTACCGGAGTTATCGGCAGATATCTGGACCTCGACCTCATCCGCAGGCAGAGTGCTGATGTTGCCGGAAAACTTGCCCACTCCGCAGAGGCGGAGATCGCCGCCGCAAAAGCAATCATGACCACCGATCTCGTGCAGAAGCATGCCCTCGTCCAGCGCGAAGGGTTTACCATCGCAGGTATCTGCAAAGGCTCAGGAATGATTGCACCAAATATGGGAACCATGCTCTCCTTCGTCTACACCGACGCAGAAGTTCCTTCAGAAAAACTTCAGGAAAATCTGAAGACCGCAGTCCAGCGGAGTCTGAACCGCGTCGTCGTTGACGGCGACGAGAGTACCAATGACTCACTCTTCTGCACTGCGACCGGCGAAGCAGGCCGCGTGCCGAAGAAAGAGTTTGCCGCAGCTCTCGAAGAGTGCTGCATCTCTCTTGCAAAACAGATTGCAGCCGACGGCGAAGGAGCGACAAAACTGATCGAGGTCCGCGTCACCGGAGCTGCCCGCGAAAAGGATGCAGAGAAAATCGCAAAAGCTGTCATCACTTCACCGCTGGTGAAGAGTGCAGTCTACGGCGAGGACCCGAACTGGGGTCGGGTTGTCTGCGCCGCAGGATACTCGGGCGTTGAGTTTGCCATTGACGAGCTGTCTCTTTCGATCGGTGAAGGAGAAGGCGAGACCGAGCTCGTGCACAAGGGAGAGATCACCGCAGACCTTGTGAAAGCCAAGGCTGCGATGGCAGGAAAACGTGTGGTGTTCACGATCATCCTTGAGTCAGGCAAGAAAGAGGCTGTTGCCTGGGGCTGCGACCTGACGGAAAAATATGTGGAGATTAACGGGAAGTATACAACATGAACCGGCAGAGTGTGTTAATGGAGGCGCTTCCGTACATTCGGAAGTTTCACGGAAAAACAATTGTGATTAAGCTTGGCGGCCACGCGATGGTTGACCCGAAGATCATGAACACGGTGATTGAGGATGCAGTGCTTCTTCACTATGTCGGCATGCGGGTTGTGCTCGTGCACGGCGGAGGTCCTGAGATCACGCAGAAGATGCAGGCTCTCGGCAAAGAACCGAAGTTCATCGGCGGTCTGCGGGTGACGGATGCGGAGACGCTTGAGATCGCCCAGATGGTTTTAGCCGGAAAGATCAGCAGCGCGATTGTGAGTCTGATTGCAAAGAACGGGGCACGCGGTGTTGGTGTATCCGGCAACGACGGCGGACTGGTGATTGCGGAGAAGATGCCCCTGAAGAAGATCAAGGTTGGCGATCATGAGGAGGAGGTTGACCTCGGGTTTGTCGGAGAGATCCGCGAGATCAACTCAAAACTTCTTGAGACACTTCTTGATGCAGGATATATTCCGGTGGTGTCGCCTCTTGCAATCGATCGGAAAGGAAATGATCTGAACATCAATGCTGACACGATGGCAGGCGAGATTGCAGTAGCCCTCAAGGCGTTCAAGCTGATCTCGCTGACCGATGTGGACGGCGTGATGGACAAGGACAGAACAAAGGTGTTCCACCGCCTGACCCTGAAAAATGTGGATGCTTTAATGGCAGACGGCACGATCTCCGGCGGCATGATCCCGAAGCTTGAGGCAAGTATGATCGCGGTCCGTCACGGAGTTGAGGGAGCACATATTGTGAACGGCAATGCAGAACACAATCTGCTTCTGGAGCTGTTCACGGATGACGGGGTTGGCACGATGATCACGGCGTCGATGATCTGTCTCTGATTTTTTTCATTTTATTTTTTTATATTTTGAGATGGATCGGCACGTTTTGCAGCCCACGGAAAATCTGAAAGCACAGAAAATATCACGGAAAAAAACATCACGGAGCAGACGTGAACAGCACGGAAATATCATTTCAATATGATGTCACAAAAATTTAGTTGATTTTTTCTCAAAAATTTTTCAAAAAAAATTGTCGCAAAAATATTTCCGTATTATTTTTTTCATCGTCCAAATAATTCTGCCAAGTAACAACGTGAGTAAATTTTTTCGTGATAGATATCGTTTTAGATCTGAGTTCCGTGATGTTTTTTCCATCGAAATTCCGTGTACTCCGTTTTTCCGTGGACGACACAGAGATAATAGATAAAATCCGATGCATCGAAAGTGATTTATTACTTCGGTTCAATACTCTCAGAATAGATGGGTATTATTTGTCCGCTGACACAGGAACGATGCATGGGGAAGGACTGCAAGTTCTGGAGAGCTGATGCGAAGATCGATAAGAAGGCTGATACGTTTTATGAGCTGGATACCGGCGAGTGCCTGTTCATCAAGGTGGCAAATCATCTGCTGGCGAAGTAGGATATTTTCTTTTTTTATTTTTTGTTGAGGACGATATTTTCATTCATCCTGTAGCAGTGCGACTGAGCACGAAAAGAGCTGAGATTTTTCTGAAAAGAGGGATTGTGTCCCTCAGGATTTCTCCCAAGAGTTTTCTCTCACTCTTTTTGTTTCACGCTGCTTAGTTGCGGCGGAGTACGAGAAGTGCTACTGCACCAAGACCTGCAAGTGCAATGAATGCGCCGAATCCCGGAGTTGACGGGGTTGCGGTCGGGGTTGCAGTTGCAGTGGTGGTGGTTGGCTGTGCACCGGTTGCGGTCGGGGTCGGGGTTACGACTTTCTCAACAAGGTTGAAGTTGGTCGTGGAGGTAACATCGACTTCGATACCGTTCACCTTAATGGTGTACTCGTCAAGTTTCCAGTTGGTGGTGTCGACATCGACAGCCCATGCATTGTCAGCGCCTTCGCCTGCAACGACCTTGGTAGTCTGAGAGACACCGGAGGTGGTGGAGGTGGAGGTCTTGTCAACTGCAGTGAAGGATGAGGACATTACTTCAACAAGGATCTGGTCGCCAATTGCAAGGTTCGTTGTTCCCGTAACGGTGAACTTGGATCCAACTGCCTGGTCTCCCGGGTTGTTGATTCTGATCCACGGTGCTGCAACGGTGAACGTGAGCTTGGTGTAGATATCATCGATGTTTGCATCATCGATCATCTTGGTCAGAGCATCTGCTGCCTGAGATCCCTGGAGCTTGTTGTTGCCCCAGACCACGAAGGATGCCTGCTGGGATCCGCCGGTGGTGGCGTTCTGAATCTTGAAGTACTGGTAGTCTCCATTCTGCTCCTTTACGAGCACTGCGTCAAAGACGCCGTTGTACATCGGGTGCTGAACGACGACGAAGTACTGGTTGGAGGACATTGAGCTGCTGATGTCAATCTTCTTTTCGTAGCTGCCATCATCTTCAACAGTGATGGAGTGGTCCTCGAAGAAGTTCGGACCGAAGATGTAGAGCATCAGGTTGTTCGGTTTGCCTTCTGCGGTTCCGCGAACATAGAGCTTGTCGCCCTGTGCGATGACGGTTCCAGACGGAACTGCAGACAGGAACGGCTGCTTCAGGTTGACGGAGATGGTTGCATACTCAGAGTCGGACAGTTTGACTGCATTTCCCACTGCGGTAGATGATTTACCGTTGGTAAGTCTGCTGGTTGCATAGATTGTGTATGCGCCAGTGTCGAGTGCAATTTGTGAGGTGTCCCACTTGTACTCCCAGGTGTTGTCGGTCTTGACAGCTACTGGGTTGGTTGCATTGTATGCAGGAACCTTGGCCGGCAGGTCCTTCAGGACGATACCGTTCTCAAGGAGGTTCTGTCCGGTAAGGAACAGGTAGACGTTGCTGCTGTCGGTGTTGGTACCGGTGAGTTTAATCTCGTCACCGATGTAGTAGGAACCGTCGCCGGATGCGGTGATGGTTACTGCTCCCTTCTCAACCTTGACTTTGACTTTGTCGTAGTCAGAGGTGTCGAGAACTGCAGAGGTGTTAACTGGAGTGCCGACAATACCATTGACTTTGACGGTGTAGGTCTTGTCTTCGGTGTTTGCTGCAGTGTTGTACTGGATTGTACGCTTACCGCTTGCATCAGTCTTGAAGAATGCTCCGCCGTAAACAGGAACAGAGTTACCGAGGGTGTTGTCGATCGTGAAGGCACCCTGGTATCCATTCTGTGAAGGCTGGAGTTCTGGGTTTACTTCGGTGCCAATTGCATTTTCAAGGTAAATTGCATAGACGGTCTGTGCTTTGCCGCTGATGGTGACCGTGAACGGGTTGCTGCGGACAACAGAGTCCTTAGCTGCCGTGATGGTCAGGGTGCTGCTCTGCAGGGTGAAGGAAATCGTGTTGGATTTCTTTGCATAGTCTGCAAATGCTTTCGGCATTTTGTACTCTGCCTGTGCAGTGTAGGTACCTGCGGCTGCATTCTGACCTGCTGCGCCCCAACCTGCGATGGTCTGGGATGCAGTCAGCTGAACAGAGCCAAATTCTTTTCCACCGAAGTCAGTGGTTTTACCTGCAACAGGAGTGGTGAACACGATCTTTGCATAGGAAGAGTTGCTTGCGTTGTCTTTATCGTAGAATGCCGGACCGACTTTCGGTGCATTGATCAGGAAGGAGACGTTGGTGTCTTTGTTGACAGTCTGTCCGTCAATGGAGTCGCCTGCGGTCATGCCGTTAGCAGAGTTCGTAGTTAACTCTGCCTGAAGGGAGATTTCCGGATACCAGATGTAAACATCAGGCCCAGTTGTCTGAGATATCGGATTGGCCGCATCTAAGTAATATCCACCATACTGACCGTTCACGACAGCTTCAGTAAGGTAGAAGATACCATTTGAATCAGAAGAGATCTGATTGACTGCAGTCGGGTTCATGCCGTCGGTATACTTCGTCAATTTCTGGACTGTGCCAGGTGCCGCATTCTGAAAGACGATATGCTCAAAGACGAATACATCAGCACCCGACTTGGAGGTGACAGATCTGGTTACGTAATCAGCACCGACTGGTGATACGGACTTAGTTACCTGGAAGTAAACCGATGCGGATCCACCAGCAATGCTGACAGTATAGAGGCCAGGGCTCAGACCAGTCATCTGACCATCTGCATTGGTAGTGAATTTCACAGAGGAATCTGCTGCACTGGTAAACGTAATGCCAGACATAAGTGATCCATCTGGATACTTAAGAACTGTTACTGTGTTACCGAACAGGTACCGCTGCATTGTATTTTCAGCGCTATCATTGGCCGCGAATACATCAGTTGTCTCTGTGTTGATACTAGTGACATTGAGCTGATAGGTCGTCGTGGGGAACGAAAGCAGTTTCGAGTAAACCCCAACTACAGTCGTCGTGTTATTGATGGTAACATTGGATACATCAACAACTTTGAGGACGTTTAATCCATCAGCTGTCTTGAATTCATCGCCAGTGGCAAAATAGCCAAAGCTACCACTGGTGTTGTGTGCCGGATTGAGTGATGCCGCATACTGAATCGTGTAGTTTATATCGCCACTGTTGTTCACGAGTAATGGTGGAGCATTTACTGCATCAGTGGAAAGCGTGGTGTTTGCCGCAGATGCTGCGCCCATTAACAGTGCGAATGAAAGAACTACAGCCAGAAGCGCCATAATTTTCATGTTTTTGTTCAAATTTAATTCCTCCTAAGT
>NZ_JAWDKB010000011.1 GCF_032714495.1 Methanorbis rubei
TCAATCAAAAGGAAGGGGGTGCAGCGTTGAATAGTTCCCGAGAACTCGCGTATCTCAGTACAGTATCCGACGTAAGAGAGCTTAACTGCCGGGTTCGGAATGGGTCCGGGTGGAACCTCTCTGCTATGGCCGCATAATCCCCCAAGCCAAGTTCCCGATTTGAACGGGAGTAGAATTGCTCTGCAGGCAATCGCGTGGCCACTCCGCCAACTTGGCACAGTAACTAGATTTGGCATACAATGTATGCAGTTACCGTTTATATAGGTTAGTATAAGTTTTGCATTTGGATAACGTCTGGGCACAGCGAAACCTTGTGTCGTAGAACAATTACAGCGAGGACACCTTTGTGTTTAAGGAGAAGTCCATCTGCCACTGCCAATCCGAATTGAACGAAAATCATTTGCAGACATACAAGGAAACTTGGATTTGAGCATTAGTATTTGCGGACTGAACACGTCGTTGCCTTCGTGCTTACATCCCAAACCTATCAAGCCGGTCTTTTACCGGTGCTCTATAACGAAATCTCTTTTCAAGCGAAGTTTCAAACTTAGATGCTTTCAGTTTTTATCTCGTGCCACGTAGCTGCTCGGCACTGCCTTATCAGACAACCGATACACCAGAGGTGACGAATGAAAGTTCCTCTCGTACTATTTCATTCTTGCTCTCAGATTTCGAACACTCCCATCAGATAGTAACCGACCTGTCTCACGACGGTCTGAACCCAGCTCACGATCCCCTTTAATAGGCGAACAACCTCACCCTTGGCTGCTGCTGCACAGCCAGGATGGAAAGAACCGACATCGAGGTAGCAAGCCGCCGGGTCGATATGTGCTCTTGCCGGCGACGACTCTGTTATCCCCAGGGTAGCTTTTCTGTAGTCAATAGCCCTCACCAAAAAGGCGTATTGGTTCGTTAGACCCGTGTTTCCACTCGTGATTTCTTGCTATGCGAAATCACGTCAAGCCAACTTATGCTCTTGACACTCTCCTGTGAGTTGCTGACTCACATGAGTTGACCATAGGGCACCCTTGATATGTTTTCGAGGGTGTGGCGCCCCACCCAAACTGCCTACCTACCGATGTCCTCGACACGAAGTCGAGTGAGAATTACAGCAGAACAAGGATGGTGTCTCAACGTTGGCTCCACTCATACCGGAATATGAGCATTAACACCTACCATCTACGCTGCGCATGTAATACCGTAATTCAACGACAGGCTGCAGTAAAGCTCCATGGGGTCTTCACTTCCCGATGGGAGTCCCTTGCCTCTGCACAAGGATAAAAGGTTCAACGGATTTGCGGTAGGGACAGTAGAGCCCTTATTAATCCATTCATGCAAGTCGCCAATTAAGCGACAAGGTACTACGCTACCTTAAGAGGGTCATAGTTACCCCCGCCGTTTACGGGTCCTTCGTCCGATTGTACTCAGTGTTCAGATACCCGCACTGGGCAGGATTCACAGACTATACTAGTCCTTACGGAGTTGCAGTCTGCTATGTTGTTGTTAGACAGTTAGAGCTCCCTGGTCACTGCGACCTGCCTCATCACGAGGCAGGCACCCCTTATTCCGAAGGTACGGGGCCATTTTGCCGAGTTCCCTTACCACAAATAATTCCGACACGCCTGAGTCTTTTCAACTAGGGGCACCTGTGTCGGTTCTCGGTACGGTCAATGCGTTACCTTTTCACGGGCACCAGGTATGAACATACTTACGCCGTTACGATTTCACTCAATTCTCACCATTACGGTACTCCAAGAGCTTATACGATTGGACGGAACGATGATTCCGCTATGTATAACCCGATGCGTCAGTATTATCAACGCATGGTACAGGAATATTAACCTGTTTCCCTGTTGCTGTATTCAAGTTATGATACAGCTTAGGACCGACTAACCCTCGGCTGACGAACATTGCCGAGGAAACCTAGCCCCTTCGGCGGAATGGATTCTCACCATTCTTTGCTTCTACTACTGCCAAAATTCTCATTCCTATACGGTCCACAGGAACTTACGACCCTGCTTCAGCCCATACAGGACGCCTCTCTACTCGATCACGTTCAAAAACGTGCGCCATGGTATCTGCAGTAGGCTTGAGCCCCGTCCATTTTCTGCGCCCTAAATCTTGACTGGTAAGCTGTTACGCACTTTTTAAAGGATAGCTGCTTCTGAGCTCACCTTCCAGTTGTCTTTGACCTAGGACTTCATTCAGTGTTGACACTTAGCCTACATTGGGGGGCATTAACCATGGTCTGGGTTGTCTCCCTTACGGACTACAAGCTTACCCCGTAGCCCGGACTGCCCGACGTCTACGATGATAGGGAGTTTGGAGTTTTACAAGGAAGCGAGGGATTTCTCCCCCGGGATTCCCGATAGGTGCTCTACCTCACTATCCATCTCGGTCGAGGTCATGCTTAGACATGTTTCGAGAGGAACCAGCTGACACCCGGTTCGATGAATCTTTCACTCCTATACCCAAGTCACGCGAATGATTTGCATATCAATACCGCATGCGGTCCTCCACGCACCTTTCGGCACGCTTCAACCTGCTCAGGCATAGATCACCAGGTTTCAGGTCGGATCCCATTGACTCCACGCACTATTGGTACGCCGATCCATGCTTGCGCTACGATCGTGTCGCTTTCGCTGCGGCTGCCCTTGACGGTTAACCTCGCCAATGGAATACACTCTTTGGCCCGTTCTTCAAAACGTAAGTTGCGACATCGGCAACTCGTCTCATACTACCGCCTCGCGACGGGTTCTTTCGACGAGAAGATCCTTTCACGCCGCAACACACGATCACCAGTTAGTTTCAGGCACTTTTCAGTTCCTTTTTAGGGATGCTTTTCAGTTTTCGCTCACGCTACTAATTCGCTATCGGTTTTGAGGAGTATTTAGTCTTGGAGGTTAGGTGACCCCCTTGTTCACGCGGGAATTCCAACCCACGCTACTCAGGTCTCTTCTAAGCTGATAATGTGACCACGTACGGGGCTGTCACCCTCTAAGGCGGACCGTTCCAGGTCACTTTCATTAGACATTATCATACTATGTTGAAGGCCATACACTACATGTCCCTTGCGGGATTCAGTTTAGACTATTACGGGTTCGATCGCCTCTACTAACGTAATCTCAATTGATTTCTCTTCCTCCCCCTACTGAGATGTTTCACTTCGGGGGGTTCCCCATCCTGACGGATTTACTCTTGCGAGTACGGAGGTCCTATTAGGGGATCCCCGGATCACAGACTCCTTGCGTCTTCCCGGGGCATTTCGCTGCTTGGCACGCCCTTCATCAGCTCTCAAACCAAACCATCCACTAACTGGCATAAGAACCAGGTTTCTGTTCTCGATTGCTGTGAAAGCAATCGAGGGTATGTCTTTGATGTTTCGTTGTTTACGAATTGGATTTTATTTGTGGTAAATGGATTTTCTTTTATAACCAGGGTCCTTTGCTGTTCTCTTAAGTGTATTTTTTTGCCTTACCGACAAATGTTTACGCTTTCGATTTTTTCTACGAAAGGTTTCCGCTGATACCCATTTAACGTCCAAATGCAAAACCTATACACGATCTCAAAGAGTCGGTGACTCTCGATCCTTCCCCGGTAACTCGCGTTTCCGGGTGCATTGCAACCGCAGTCTAATAGACAAAAGATTTGCTATTAACGGCTGCGGAGTGGACGCGTGGGGATTTGAACCCCAGGCCTCGGCGTTGCAAACGCCGCGCTCTTCCAACTGAGCTACGCGCCCCTCACACTGATATTATGATGAACTTTTGTTCAAAGGTTCATTTTGCTGCTGTTCATTCAGCACGCACGTGTGAGTGCATATTGAGTGTTGGTACTGTGGTGATTGTACGGTTCATTGAAACGACCGCTTATGCGATTCCGTTTAACGTCTTACAGGTTTTGGATCATTAGGAGGTGATCCAGCCGCAGATTCCCCTACGGCTACCTTGTTACGACTTAACCCTCCTCACGAAACCTAGATTCGACCCCGGCAAAGACCAGGGTCTCATCCAAACCTCACTAGGATGGTTTGACGGGCGGTGTGTGCAAGGAGCAGGGACGTATTCACCGCGCTATAGTGAAACGCGATTACTACAGATTCCAGATTCATGCGGGTGAGTTGCAACCCGCAATCCTAACTAAGGGTGGGGTTAGGAGATTGACGTCACCTTTCGGTGTTGTTACCCATTGTCCCACCCATTGTAGCCCGCGTGTAGCCCGGATAATTCGGGGCATGCTGACCTACCGTTGCCCATTCCTTCCTCCCCTTTAGCAGAGGCGGTCCCAACAATGTCCCCAGCCATCCGGAGATGCTGCTGGCAATTGTTGGCGTGGGTCTCGCTCGTTGCCTGACTTAACAGGATGCTTCACAGTACGAACTGACGACGGCCATGCACCTCCTCTCAGCTAGTCATGTAAAACCTTCAGATTGACAATCATTCAGCTGTCTTATCCGGTGAGATGTCCGGCGTTGAATCCAATTAAACCGCAGGCTCCACCTGTTGTGGTGCTCCCCCGCCAATTCCTTTAAGTTTCAGCCTTGCGACCGTACTTCCCAGGTGGTGCGTTTCACGATTTCTCTTCGGCGCATCAGTTACGCGTGGTAACCGACACACCTAACGCACATTGTTTACGGCTGGGACTACCGGGGTATCTAATCCCGTTTGCTCCCCCAGCTTTCGTCCCTCACTGTCGAAGCTGTTCTGGTAAGCTGCCTTCGCCATAGGTCGTCCCTCGAGGATTACAAGATTTCACTCCTACCCCCGAAGTACGGCTTACCTCTCCCAGTTCCTAGATTGCCGGTATCTCTTAGACGCCTTGTGGTTAAGCCAAAAGATTTCCCAAGAGACCTAACAATCAAGCTACGGACGCTTTAAACCCAGTAATAGTGGCCATCACTCGAGCAGCCGGTATTACCGCGGCGGCTGGCACCGGTCTTGCCCTGCCCTTTCTTCACATACGATTTAGATATATGAACAGCCTGCATCTACAGGCACTCAGGGTTTCCTTATCACGATTGCTCGCATTGTAAAGTTTGCGCGCCTGCTGCGCCCCGTAGGGCCTGGATTCATGTCTCAGAATCCATCTCCGGGATCTTGCTCCCACAACCCGTACCGATAATAGGCTTGGTGGGCCGTTACCCCACCAACAACCTAATCGGACGCAGTCTCATCCTTGGGCGAAATAAATCTTTCGAGAATGCAGTGTTCCAACAAGCATTCACTATGGGACATTAGCCCCAGTTTCCCGGGAGTATTTCCCACCCAAGGGCAGATTAACCACGTGTTACTGAGCAGTATGCCGAGGTCTTACACCTCTCGACTCGCATGGCTTAGTCAAACCCTGATAGCAATGGCCTCTGGCAGGATCAACCAGAATTAATTTTTGTACATTATACACACATGTTTGTTAACGACTAACAAAACCAGGCGTAAAACGTTAAAGGAATCAGCGGTCATTTCAATGAATGTCCGCATCGCCACAATACCAACGTCAGAACAAACTACCGCACACGTTTTTTCGTGTCGGTTCGCGTTTCGTTCTCCACTTAAACAGCCTTAATACATACGCATGAAGCGTATTTATACTCTTCGAGACTGCACGAGGTTCGAGAGTTTTGAAGCTC
>NZ_JAWDKB010000012.1 GCF_032714495.1 Methanorbis rubei
CTACTACTACTACTACTACTACTACTACTACTACTACTACTACTACTACTACTACTACTACTACTACTACTACTACTACTACTACTACTACTACTACTACTACTACTACTACTATGTACTGTACTTCAAAGTACAGTACAGTAAGAAAAGAAGAGGACTTATTCTATTTTTGCAAGCGAGAATTACGCAATCTGACGTCACAAAAAGAAGTTGATTCTTTTTTTCGAAAAAGTAAGCGAACAAACAATTCAATCGCTCACTTACTTTTCAGAAAAAAAGGAGCTAAATTTTTTTAACAACATCATAAATTCCACCTAAATTCCTATTTGATAAATAGCAAAACCTAATTTGTGACCAATAATTACTTATCTCTACAGAGAACACAAGTAGGATAACCGGTGGATCATCATCGGCCGAAGTAGCGGCATACATCTCATTTTATTCTATACCTCATACCCAAATCACCGGGTAGAGTAACATGATAGAACTCCCCACGTCGCCCCCGACATACATTAAATGGGATGTATGCACCCGGACATTTGACTCAAATGTCCGGAACATTGCCATCTTCACAGCTCTTTTCAAAAAAATTAAAAAAAAATTATCGCCGTGCCAGAGCACATCCGCCGCACGCCCGGCAGACATCCTCGCTCGGCGTAAACGCAGACCCTTTCTGACAGAACGGCGGAATATCCGCCGCATCACGTCTGAAATAAATATGCGGCACCAGAGAAATATGCGTGTATGACCCAACCAAAACCCCTACCTCGCCTGCGATAAACTCCTGAAGCTTTGCCAGAGCAAACATATTCGCTCCCGCAGCAGACAACATATCATTACTCCGGAACACCACCTTCATATCAAGCCGGCCGCCTCTCACCACGCACTGAACCAGTTGAAGACACGGACAGTCCCCAAGCTTCCCGTCAACCGGTGGGCACCACGTAACACCCACCGCACGGCGTGACTCAGGGTTTTCCTTCAGCTTCTCAATAATATACCTGACCTGATCGGTGTGGATCTCCCCCGATTCATCAGAAAACCCGCATCCCCAGTCAAACAGCCGACCGTGATAATCGTACTCAAACACCGCATCTGACCCGAACAAAAGATTGTGGGCATACGACTCAAGAAACGCCTCGCGAAACCGCGAGCTGGAGGACGCCATCGGTGACTCGAACGGGGTCTCAACTCTCAGACAAACCTCATCCGTCTCAACCGTATCCTCCCCGTTCTCAGTTCGCAGAAAGTCTCCCTCCTGCAAAATATACCGGACAACTAACTCATGAGCACGCCCCAGACTCGGCGCACGAATAACCTTCATAGCATAACATTGTGCTTTGAAGAATAATATAATAACAGTAATAAAAACGAGTAGCCCGTAGCAGATTCGAACTGCTGTCGGAGGATCCAGAGTCCCCCATGATTGACCACTACACTAACGGGCTATATTGCCTTACTAAATACGCATTAACCCTTAATTAACATAACGATATTTTATCGAACACAACTCTGATGTCACACCCAATCCCCTCGAAATCAAAAAAGATCAAAACGACGCCAGAAGCGCCGCAATAATCCCTGTCAGAAAAATCCCGTCAAATGTACCGGCTCCGCCAATCGAAAGCATCCCTGCACCCTCATCATATACTTCCCTGAGGTGTAGCAGATCTGCACCAACCAATGTCCCAAACGTTCCCGCAACAAATCCCATAATTGCCGCAGGCAGCCCGAACCCACCGCAGAGAATCAGAGAAACCGCAACCGTCACCAGCGGCGGAACAAAAAACGGCGTTGCAATACCAATCCCCCGCACAGGCCGAGCCGCCAGATACACCACCAACGTCACAATACCGACCGCCGCAAGCATCCGAACCAAAAACCATGCATCGGTCTGCACAAAACCAAACACCACCAGACCAACAAGGTAGACCGAAATCAGAACAGGCACCACAGCTCCCCCCACATTCACCGAAATATCCATACCCCGCCGCTCTTCGACCGGCCAGCGGTCGGTCCGGTACATCGTATCATACATTGACGGCGCATACTGCCCGCTGGGTTTTCTCGTCCGCTCCTCCTTCGGATGCATCGTGTACAACGGAATATTCACAAAACTTCCCACAACAATCAGAATCAGCAGACCCACAATCACCCAGAAGCTGAATCCCAGATGAGAAAGTGCCGCACCAATAATTCCCAGAAACAGCAGAGGAAGACCGACAACAATCAGCAGAATCAGTCCCAGCAAAAGCCAGACAGACAGCGGACTAAACACAAACCGACTCATACCAGTACCTGCGTCAAAAACATATAAAATCCTTCACAACCGCTCGCACACAATCGCCGCATGGTCAGCATGGTACGGCGAAAGCCACAGAGATTTTTGAACCCGAAGTCCTGCACGCGACAGTTCCTCGCACGTATCAGCAAAAACTTCCTCAGGACTCTTTCTGATGTCGACACTTCGCGTCTTCAGCATCAGAATCAACACTCCGCCTTTCTTCAAAAACGGCAGATGTTTGATCGCAATGCCAGCCTGATTCGGCTGGGCAACATCCTGATAAATAATATCAGCCGCTTCAAGAAGCGGAGCATACCTCTGCGGCTGTGTTGCATCCGCAAAGATTGGCACGATATTTTTTCGCTTCCTTGCAACCATCAGAAGATCCTGCATCGGTCGCGGGGCAAACTCTACCGCATACACAGATTCCACATAATCTGCCACATGCGAAACGGTCGTTCCGTTCGCCGCACCAAGATACAGAACAACGGCGTCCGAAGAAAGATCCGTGGACTTGTCCAGATACCAGAGTGCCGACAACTTGCTCCGGTACGGATCCCACACCCGATGTCCGCCAACCATCCGTTCGCCGTACACGCCGCCTTCGCCGGCTGACACCAGTGTTCCGTCAATTGAGATCATTTCTCCGCCTCCATCAGACGATCGATCTTCGCGTTTGCTTCGTCAACAAACTTCGCATCAAGCTCTCCCCGATAGTAATCCAGTCTGGCTGCGATCACCAGTTTTGCTGCAAGTGCTCTTGCTACATGACCGCGGACTTCACGGGGAGCGTTGTGAACACGCCGGTGCTGAAACATAATGCCGTGTTTCGGCGAGGGCGATCCGGTACGGATGTGAGAGAAGAGTGCTCCTTCGGCTCCGATTACCTGCATTGATGAACCGGGCATTTTTGCGGCAGCCGCGAGGCTGCCGGTACGCGACACGAGGCGGGCGGCCACGAGGCCGCCCACCAGAGCACTCATGTTGGGAATTACTGAGACTGCAATCCGCGAAACTTCCTTCATCAGATTTGTTCTGGCATTTGACATCGACAGAATTTCTCTGGCAATTTTTTTCATCGATTCAGTCCCGTTTTTTCCAATCATCGGCAGAAGTTTTGCGGCTCCGGCCGCGGACCCGCGGTACTTGCGGGAAAATGCAGGAGTGATTGAGATGTACCAGTCGATCAGCCGTTCAGTGAGGAGGTTGATCACGGTGTCCATTTCGTCGAGTGTTCTGACCATCTGAAGCAGTTCAACGTCTTTTTCCTGTGAACATGCGGCAATACCTTCCTCGGACATGTGTATTGTGGAGCGGCAGAGGGTTTCGATGTAGTCGTGCCGGTTTTTTACCAGACCGAGTTGCTGTGCCTGTTTCCAGTCGCAAGGAACATATTTTGTCATATCAGTTTTTGCCGTGCGAATTCGTGCGGCAACTTCTGCGGGGTCTGTTGAGATGTCGGTTCCCGACCCGTACCAGTACATATATTATAGTGTGGTCTGGGTCGGGATATAAGTATGCGGGCTGGTTTTGGATTCGTAGGATTCAATATTTTGTGTCTGAAATTGGCGGTGCTTACCACGTACTTTTGCTACGATTGGGCGTTGTTCGTGTAGAGGCATTTCGTTGATTGTAGAAGAGGATTGAGATCTATTTTTTATGGATTTTGTGTGGGGATTTTAGTAGGGATGTAGGATAAATGCTTTGTTTGTTGCTGTGAGAGATCGTTTTTATTCTGGGATTGTAAGTTATTGTGTAATTTGTGTAGTAGTTCGAGAAAAGGTCACTTCCTCACTTAGGAGGAATTAAATTTGAACAAAAACATGAAAATTATGGCGCTTCTGGCTGTAGTTCTTTCATTCGCACTGTTAATGGGCGCAGCATCTGCGGCAAACACCACGCTTTCCACTGATGCAGTAA
>NZ_JAWDKB010000013.1 GCF_032714495.1 Methanorbis rubei
TTACTGCATCAGTGGAAAGCGTGGTGTTTGCCGCAGATGCTGCGCCCATTAACAGTGCGAATGAAAGAACTACAGCCAGAAGCGCCATAATTTTCATGTTTTTGTTCAAATTTAATTCCTCCTAAGTTAGGAAGTAGCCATTTTCCAAAAACAACAAAATATTTCCGAAATATACTAAAACCACAACACAAAATCATCTAAACATTCATACAAAATCATAATGACATTAAACATCCTACCAAAAACCATCCCAAATCTCCCCACTCCACCTTTTCAGCAATCAACGAACTGCCCATCCCAAAATAACAAAAATTTACAAAAAAAAACAAACAAAGTACAACAAATCAAAATCACACAAATTGAATCCTACCAAAACACAAAACACTATATCCAACCCAAACAAAAATCACCACTAAACCAACGATAACGTATAGTATTTATCACAAATCGCATACAATAATATCAAGATGTTTGAACAACGAATATTTGAAACAGATTTCAAAACCGCACTCTCCGAAGAGCTCGACCGAAGAGGGATGACAGTGCGGCAGCTTGCCGAAGCCACAGGAATCCCTCCGGTCACTCTCTATAAAATATCCTCCGGAGAACGGGACCCAAGACTCTCCACCGTTCGAAAAATCGTCAGAGTTTTCTCGCCGCATCATGGAAAGTTCATCGCCCTCATTGCAGCAAAGTTCCTTCTTGACGAGATCGAAGGAACAAAAGTCGACATCGGAGGAGTCGAGTACCGCATCAAAGGCTACACCGCAAACTCACTCGACGACTGTATCCTTGCAGCCGTTCGGGCACGATATGACGGAGCCGCAGGAATCATCTGTGCACCAATTCTCGCCTCACTCATCGAGCGGATTGTGGACGTTCCTGTAGCAATCATGAAGCCAGAGATGGACGCAGTCTTCATCGCAGTCGACTCCATTGCGAAAAGATTGTAGCCATATGATTACATAATGTAAATTACCACTTACATTCATATAGATTGAGAACCAACGATTTCTGTATGAGAGCAAAAACCCGCACAGCGATCCTTGGATCACTTCTGTGCGCATTACTGATGTGTACCCTGGCCGGAAGTGTTGCGGCAGCCGACACAGCAATGACCGGTCAGGTAATTGTAACCGGATATGATCTGGATCCCAAAGTCTTCTATCCCGGAGATCAAGGAACCCTCACCGTCAAACTCAAAAATGTCGGATCCACTCCGGTAAACGTCGGCATGCCGACACTTCTCGGCGGTCAGTTCCAGTACCTTAACAGCAAACAGATGGTGCCGGTCGGACTTCTGGGAGCAGGAGGCGAGACATCGGTCAGTCTTCAGATCAAACCAACCGGATCCACTACGGAAGGGATGGCATACCCGTACTTCTCGGTCGGTTACACGGTAGTCGGTGGAGAAAATGTTGATAACCCAGTCAGAGCACAGGTCCCCATTGAAATCGACAGCTCTGACCTGAGCATTCAGATAATCGAAAAACCCAACATGATCTCACAGGGAAGCATGGGCAAATACAAACTCAGGATCGGAAACCCGCGTGCATATCAGATTACCGGCCTTACCGTATCCATCGGCGGAGACGGCATCACCAGCCGGCAGGACGGCTACTTCATCGGAACAGTTACCGCAAACAACTATACAGATATTGAAATCGATATCGCAACAGCTGGAGACACCAAGCTTATCGTCAACGCCGAGTACCGAAACGGAAAAAATATTCACTCCAGTACTGTTGAGATACCGGTCTATGTCACCGGAAGCAGCAGTGTCGTGATCTCTGATCTGGTTGCAACAAAATACAATAACAAGTACAAAGTCACCGGTGCGGTCTACAACCCAGGCCTTCGCGATATTTCCTCAGTCGTTGTTGTTGCAGGACCTCCGGCGGTTCCGGAAGGATCCTATCAGGCAGCACTTGGTGTCATTGAAGGAAACGACAACGGAGAGTTCGAACTTACCTTCTCGGTAAAGGGAGATCCGACAACAGTTCCCATCATCGTCACCTATCAGGATGAACTGAACATGTACCATCAGGAGCAGAACGTTGTCAGCATCATCGATTATGATCTGACCCCAACTGAAGACGTTACTCCGCAGTCTACTCCGGTAATGATTCCTGCCTTTGCGGTTGTCGGCCTTGTCGCCCTTGGTGTTGTTTTAAGAACCAGAAAATAATCATCATCCATGAATCCACTCATATTTTTTCAGCTGGCAGCCCGCAACCTTCGGCTGAATAAGTTCAGATCGATTTTGGCGATTCTTGGAATTACAATCGGTATCGTGGCTATTGCGACGACAGGAATGTCAGGAGCAATTCTGGAAAATTCACAGTTTCAGTCGATGAACGAGATCGGAGAATCGATCTATCTCCAGGTCAATTATACGTATCTGTGGGAGCAGCAGGACCAGACGAACAATTTCTATGGCGTGAAGTCTGGAGGAGCTGTGGCGGTGAGCTCAGTGTCCACGAGCAGAGGGTATGTCCAGCCTGAGATGGAGGGAATTACTGATAAGCAGATTCGGGAACTTTCAAAGATTACCGCCCCCTATCCGGTGATTCCCTACAAGCAGACAATGTCTACCTTTGAGATTGTGGAGGATGAGTACTCTGATAAGAAGCGGGCTGAAAAAGATCCGAATGATTTCTGGAGCAGATATGTGACGATCTATGGTATTGAAAACGAATATCTTCCGTCGATGTTTGTTCTTGAGTCAGGGAAGTTTCCGAAGGTGAAGAGTGAGGTGCTGGTTGGATCAAAGTTTGCGAAGAAGAATGAGGTGACTGTTGGTGATGAGCTGATCTTTACGGTGTATAAGAGCGGCCAGCAGAAGAGCGTGAAGGTGAAGATCAGCGGTATTATGAAAAACACGGGAGAGGGTCTGATGATCTCGTCTGACAACAGTATTGTTGGGAGTGACAGCTGGTTCAATACGAACTTCAACACATACTCGATGATTACGAAAGGGTATGAGTCAGCAGTGGTTGTGGTGAAGGATGTGAACGAGGCTCCAAAGATGCAGGATCAGATCAATGCGTATCTGAACAAGAAGGGCAACCGTGTGGATATTACGAATTCGAGTGCGGCAACGCAGCCGGTGAAGGATATTATTGCTTCATCGTCGAAGGAGATGATGTCTATGGGTGCGATTGCCCTTCTGGTTGCGGCGGTTGGCATTTTTAATGTGATGCTGATGTCAGTAACACAGAGGACGCATGAGATTGGTATTCTGCGGAGTATTGGTACGAAGAAGCGCCAGATTCTGACGATGTTCCTTTGCGAGGCAGGTATGATGTCGGTGCTTGGTTCGATCATCGGCGGCCTTCTGAGTCTGGTGTTTGCTTTGTTTAAGGCGCGGGATATGATTGCGCAGAGTGCGGCAACGCTGAATCCGAATGCAGCGTTAATGCAGATGATGGGTATTCCAGTCGACGAAGTCCAAGTGAGTCTTTCAGATGTGCTGAACTATACGTTTTCGGCAAATGTGCTGATGTATATTCCTCTGGGTATTCTTATCGGTGTGACGGTTGGTCTGTTATCTGCTCTGTATCCGGCGTGGCGTGCAGCGAATATGGATCCGATCAATGCGCTGAACGAACAATAATTTTTTTTCTTTTTTTGGGCGCAGGAAATTATTGTCCTTTGTCCCTTGTTCCCCACAAAAAAATCAGATGAATCGCAGGCATCATCGGTGATCTCAGATGATTCAACTGCTCCCGCTGTCATGTTGTTTATGTATGTAACTTATCAGATAAATATCACTCAACGCGGGCGAAAAACGACAGAAGAAGATCTGAATTTTTTTGAGGTGACTCCCTTCCAAATACCGGGGGACAAGGGACAAAGGACAATAAATTAGATAGGTGGTTTTGCTTGAAAGGAAACTCGTTTTGAAACTCGAATAGCGCTATTCGCATTTCATTTCAAACAAAATTCACAAAAGCTCCCCGCTCTTCAAAAAAACATTACAAACAATCTCAATCAAAAGGAAGGGGGTGCAGCGTTGAATAGTTCCCGAGAACTCGCGTATCTCAGTACAGTATCCGACGTAAGAGAGCTTAACTGCCGGGTTCGGAATGGGTCCGGGTGGAACCTCTCTGCTAT
>NZ_JAWDKB010000014.1 GCF_032714495.1 Methanorbis rubei
GCAGACGAGCTGATCGCTCCTGCCTTCACCGCACCGTCAAAGAGCATTGCACCCTTCTCAGAGCAGACCTCAACGAAAGTGGCTTTACCGGCCTTGTCACCGACAACACCCCAGTTACCGCATGCAAGATCGCACTGGCGCGGGACCTTCGTCTCGCAGCGCTGACAGTTCTTGCGGCGGCCGTAGCCCTCCTCCTCAAGCTCGTCAATCGCGATGCCCTTGTGCTGACCGTCTGCGGTCATGATGATGAACTTACCCTTGTCGATCTCTTCTTTCACGACAGAGTTCGGATCAACCCCGTACTTCTCGGCGATCATCCGGCGAGCCGGCTGTGGAGAAACTGATCCGCCGCAGTTCAGACCAATCGAGATAACATTATCCATATTGATCTGCTGGCGTTTTGCAAGCTCGAGCAGTGCCTTTGCATCGCAACCCTTACAGGTAACAGCGACACGAATGTCCTTTGCACCGTTCAGGTACTTCTTGATCAGTTTCGGCATCAGCAGCGTACCGCAGTGCAGGGAACCTGCACATGCATCAAGATCTGCAGCGTTCGTAATGAACACCGGCTGCGGGTCGTAGACATCCACTCCCTTGCGAACCGTGAGGACCACATCAACAAGCTTGTTCTCCAGTGCATACTTTAAGAGAGAGATAACCGCTCCTCCGCACTCGCCTTTGATATCGCAGGAGTTCGTCCATGCGTAGAACATATCGCCTTTTGCTGACATTTTTAGGCCTCCATCTTCTTCACATTCACCGCACAAACCTTGAACTCCGGAGTTCGGGAAACAGGATCATATGCCGTGTTCGTGACCAGGTTTGCACGTGCCTCAGTAAAGTGGAACGGCATGAAGAACACACCCTCCTTAATGTTTGGCGTAATACGGGCATTGACTGCTACCTCACCGCGGCGGCTGTAGAGAATGACCTTCTCATCGTCTTTGATGTTGTACTTTGCAGCGTCGATTGGGTTCATCTCAAGCCATGCGGTTGGTGCATCGCGGTCAAGCTGTTCGCACCTGCGGGTCATTGAACCGCTCGGCCAGTGCCAGATGGTTGCTCCGGTTGTCAGCCAGACCGGGTACTCTGCATCAATTACCTCGGCTGGTGCACGGTGTTCGATTGCTTCGAGTTTGGCTTTGCCGTCCGGCATACCGGCGAACTTTTCGATGTGAAGGATCGGGGTTCCCGGGTGGTCTTCGGTCGGGCAGGGCCACTGGATTCCGTCACCTTCGAGTTTTGCGTAGGTGATACCGGAATACTGCGGGGTGATTCCGCGCATCTCGTTGAAGACGTCTTCGGTGGTCTGCCACTGGAAGTACTGGCCGTATCCCATCTTTTCTGCGATCATCTTCATGATCTCCCAGTCGAGTTTGGACTCGCCTGGTGCGTCTGCTGCCTTTCTGAATCTCTGGACACGGCGTTCTGCGTTGGTCTGGGTTCCATCCTCTTCTGCGTAGCATGCGCCCGGTAAGACGACGTCTGCGTATCTGGTGGTCTCGGTCTCAAAGATATCCTGGACAACGAGGAACTCACAGTTCTCCATGCCTTTTTCGACGTTCTTGGAGTCAGGGTCGGAGATGACCGGGTTTTCACCCATGAGGTACATGCATTTCAGTTTGTCAGGGTGTTCTTCGAGGGTCTCGAGCATCTCAGGGATGTGCAGACCGAGTTTGCCGTTCGGGATTTCCGGAACTCCCCAGTATGCGGCAACTTTCTTGGCTGCGTCCGGGTCGGTGACTTTGAGGTAGCCTGCATACACGTTCGGGAGTGCTCCCATGTCGCAGGAGCCCTGGACGTTGTTCTGGCCACGGAGTGCGTTGACACCGCATCCGGGTTTGCCGATGTTGCCAAGCAGGGTCTGAACGAATGCGATGGATCTGACGTTGTCGACACCAACGGTGTGCTGGGTGATACCAAGGCAGTGGACGAAGGCGGTCTTGTGCTGGCATTCACGGAGCCAGGTGAGGACCTGTTCGATTTTTTCTGCGGGGACACCGCAGATTGCGGAGGTGTTTTCGATGCTGTATTTGTCCTGAAGCACGCATGCTTTGAGTTCGTCGTAGCCGTTGGTACGGTTTTTGACGAACTCTTCGTCAACCCATCCTCTCTCGATGATCTGTTTCATGAGACAGTTGAGGAGCTGGATGTCGGTTCCTGGGTAGTGCTGAATGTGCAGGTGGGCCTGTTTGGCGGTCGGGGTCATACGCGGGTCGCAGACGATGACGTGAGCGCCTTTGGCTTTGGCCTGCATCATTCTGCGGGCAGCGAGCGGGTGGGCTTCGAAGTTGTTGGATCCGATAATGAAGAGACAGTCGGTGATGGCGAGGTCGTCAAAAGAGTTGGTCGATGCTCCGGAGCCGAAGACCATGTTGAGGCCGGCGACGGTGGGGGCGTGACAGAGACGAGCGCAGTGGTCGACGTTCGGAGTTTTCAGAACGATTCTTGCAAACTTCTGCATGGCGTAGTTGTCTTCGTTGCAGCAGCGGGCAGACGAGATAACAGCGATTTCGTCCGGGCTGTACTTGGCGAAGTTTTCTGCGACAACAGCGAGGGCTTCGTCCCAGGTTGCGGACTTGAACTTGCCGGTTGCTTTGTCTTTGATGAGGGGAGTTGTAAGGCGGTCTTCGGAGTTGATGAACTCCCAGCCGTAGATTCCTTTCGGGCAGAGTTTGCCTTCGTTGACCGGGCCGCGCTGGCACGGCTGGACATCACAAATCTTGCCGTCTTTGACGACAAGGTTGAAGGTACAGCCTGCACCGCAGTAAGGACAGGTAGTGGTTACATACTTAATTTCCATGGATAAACCTCGGATA
>NZ_JAWDKB010000015.1 GCF_032714495.1 Methanorbis rubei
GGGGGGGGAGGGGGGTGATATCAGGTTATTTTTGGCTGATTATTCTTTTTGGAGCTGATAAAATGTTGTTTTGATCATGCTGCATAATCAGTTTCGCTGCGTTTCCAATATGTTTATCATTTGATAGATCAACATTACCCATACGTGACATCAGACACTTTTGGCAGCATTAATTCAATTATTGAGCGGGACGCCGCGGATACTCCGTACAAGTATTCTCTTCTGCATTCGGTGATTGAGTGTTGTCAGGAGTATCCACAGTTTGCCAGATCCGGGTCCGGAGATCATGAGGGGCGGGTTGTTTTTCCGGTGGGTATTCTGGTGATGAAGTGGCTGATGTATTATTATCCATTTTTCCTTCCGGGAAGGTTTATTATTCTGAAAAAGGGGGAGAGTGAAGAGCGTCCGAAGCTGGCTTTCCGCGAACCTTTTGAGAAGGTGGCAGGGTATTATGCGATGCATGGGGGTCTGTCGGTTTTTTATGATGATCTGATCTGCGGGTCTGTTCCTACAGAGATGAAGGGGGTGGTTGCGTCTCTGGTGAATAAGATTCGGAGTACGATTGTTGATAAACCGATGCGGCATCTGGGTTATTCGCAAAGTAAGCGGGAGTATTCGGTTTTTCGTTTGGTTGAGTCGTCAATTCCTGTACGGAAGGCGGATCAGATTGATCTGCGTCTGTTGATTGAGAGGTGCGGGAGTTTTTCGATTTCTTCGGAGTTGTATGGGGTGTTTCGGGATTTGGGTGGGTTTATTTTGGGTGATGGTTGTGTGTCTGCGAAGTGGGTTGATTTTTTAGAGCGTTTGAATCATGATGCGGGGGTTTCTGAGGGGGAGTTGATGGAGCGGTTTTCGATGGCTGTGGTGTCGGAGAGGAATGTGGATGCTGCGAGGGTTTTCTTCCGGGATTTTGTTTTGACCGGGGATCTTTGTTGTGTGTGGTCAGGGAGGCAGCTGTCACTTTGTTCTCTTGCGGTTGATCATTTGCTGCCGTTTTCGCTCTGGCATTGTAATGATCTCTGGAATCTTGTTCCAAGTGATGCGGGGGTGAATCTGCGAAAGTCAGATAAGATTCCTGTGGGGTCGTTTTTGTGTGAGCGAAAAGAGATGATTGTTGGGTGCTGGAGGTTGATGTATGCGGAGTTTCCGGTTCGGTTTTCCCGGGAGATTTCTCTTGGGCTTCTTGGCGGGGAGTTTGGGGAAGGGTGGGAGGAAGAGGCGTTTGCGAGTTTGTGCAGGATTGCTGAGTATCTGGTGGGGGTAAGGGGGTATGAG